>JAQSDP010000053.1 GCA_029945985.1 bacterium
AAGAAATGAGGTCAAAGAATTGAAGAGATCTGCAGATTCGGATTAGACTGCAGAGGCACGTCAAAACTTTGGCAGAGCAGACCCGCGCTCGTTCGGCGAGATCAGCTTCTGCTCGTCCTGAGGGCATGAGCCTCGCCGACGAGGTTCAACAGATTGGCGAAATTTGCGTTGCTTTGACTCACCCCGGAGAGTTCACACCAAAGAGCCGTCTGATTTATCACTGAGTCGTACTCGATCAACTCGCTGTCCATCCCATCTGCGTTCAACTGCTTGTAGCGAACTTTCTCGGCGTCTGTGAGCAGTTTCATTTCGATCATTTTGCCTAGGTAGACATTTCCGAACTTTCCGCCGATTGGATACTTACACTTCTCGACGATCTCCTTCCTTAGTTCCTCGCCGATAGCGTAGTCGCTTCCAAAACCAGCGATCACGCTCTCGAGTTTGCCGCGCCGCGTCCTCGCTCTAGCCAGCATCTCGGCGTCGGTGGCGGCAACAGGTATGGAAAACATGAAAACGGTGTTGCCATAGTAATCCGCGTTGGACAGATGCGTCATTTCGTGCAACAAAGCTCCCATGCGGAACTTACGACCCAAATTTTGAGGGCCGTGACTGAGGATGAATCTCGTCGTAGCCCCCTTGCGTTTGTTGTAGGCGCCCGCCGGCCCTCCAATTCCCAAAGTCAGACTGTCCGCCACGTAATCCCGTTGCGTCACCTCGCGAATGACATCCTTGAGAATCTGGGGCATCGTGAGTCGTTGTGCAGGCAGTACCGTCAGTGCTTCCAAATCGCGTCGCACGACGGCTTCAATAGTGGCACCGCTTCCTCTCAAAATATTGATGAGGGGTGTCATGAGGTCATTGGTGATGTCGTTTGTTAGAGATCCCCCTTGCCATGTGAAGTCCGGACGGCTCCTCATCTGAAGAGCATATTCCTGAGCTTGCTCCAGATGATCAAGCTTTTTGACGGGGTCAGCTTCCTTGTGATAGGCGGCGAGTGATACGAGCACGACCTCCTCGAGAGCGATCTGCCTGATTAGATTGTCGACACCTTGGCCGCGGGTACCACGGGTCATCTTGTACGCGTTGCAGCATTGGTAGAGGGCTCGTAACTGTGTAAGAGCCGCCTGGAAATTGCGCGCGGTCATCGGCCCGAAATTCAGCTTGTGGTACTCGGCAAGTGAGGAGTCGACAGTACGGATCTTGTTGCGCATCCCCCCTGGGGTTACGGCCTTGAATTGGTCCACCGTCATCAAGCACTGGACCACGACCTCACCGATCGCAGATGACGGGACACTAACACCACGATGGAGCGGGCGGCAAGGCAGGTCTTCATCAGCGAACATCTGCGCGGCGTAGTCTCCAGCTGAATCGGCTTCCGCTTCCAGGGCTGGGTCGCTAACTAGTAGCGACCCCGAATTTGGGCGTCTTGTAACGCGCCCGAGTCGTTGCTGAACGACATGAGCAATCTCGTGTCCAAGGACGCGCCATCCTTCGCTCGTCGACGGGTCATATTCCCCGGGAGCGAAGTGGATCTGATCGCCGCAGACAAACGCCCGGGCTCCAAAGGTCGCCGGCAGGGGCGACTCGGCGTGGATGCGCAGGCTGCTGAGATCAATACCCGATAGTCTCTCCATCGCACGGTGTGCCCGACGCGTGAGAGATTGAGCTTTGAACTGGTCTCCGTGAAGCGGCTCAGCGGAGTACAGGTGCACTGACGCAGAATGCTTCGACTGCTGTTCGAGTGGGCTATACGACAACATGAAAATTTTCTCCTTACCCTCGAGGGAAATATCTTAGGCAGTGGGGAGTATAGGGAGGATAATGTGCTTTTGCAAACTAAATTCTATGCGGGTAATTGGCTGACTTTTGGGATTCGCGGCACCGCGCGATGAATGGTTTGGAGATCGTTGGTTAGGCTCGGAGTCCCGCCTACCGAAGATCACTTCTTCCCCGCTGGCATCGTGTCCTGCATCGCAAGGACGAGGACGCCGTCGGGCTCGACTCGGGCGCGGACAAAAGCGAGTGTCTGTTTAGGCTTGATACGAAAGTGCCGGCAGAAGTTCGCGGCGTAGAGTA
The DNA here is from genome assembly GCA_029945985.1 of bacterium. GTDB lineage: Bacteria > Acidobacteriota > Blastocatellia > Pyrinomonadales > Pyrinomonadaceae > OLB17. The sequence goes on from JAQSDP010000053.1 coordinate 2,077, forward strand.
TCCGTCCGCCGACTCGTTTGTCCTTCTTCTTCGGCCTGAAAGCATTTCGCTTGTCGATCGTCGTTGCCTTCACACCGATCGTCTGCTGATAGTTGTCGTACATCAGGACCACAACTTCAGGCTCGCCCATCTCCTTCATCGCGCGCTCGTTCAAATAGATATTGCCCCGCGGGTTGATCGTCGCGTGTATCCTGTCCGACGTTTTCTCCGCCGGACCCGTTTCAAACTCTTGCCATTTGAATCTTCCCATATGCGGGGTACTGTACCATCTTTGCAACGTTCTTGCAATAGGAAGTTCTGATGCGGAACCCGACCGGTACGGTAGAGTGTCATGAACTGCCGCGGTGCTCCGACAGTCCCTACAAGGCCCGACAACAACTGCAGATCTCAAGCGTCAGCACCGCCGATATCGACCCCGCATGGTTACTCCGGCCGCTCCATGACAAAACGCCGGCTGCACCGGCAACCACGGAAATGAGCGATTTCGGTTAAAACAAAGCGCGGTGCAGGGTGCGCAAACGTGCGGTGCAGGGTGGAAAAGCGCGGTGCTGGACGATCCGATTAGTGATGCGCGTTGCCGGCAACGGACCCGCATAGAACCGATTCGTGAAATCCGTGGCTAATTCACCGCTAGGGCCAATTCCAATATGGCATCTGCAGCCCGCTTGGAGGCTCCGCCGTGCCCGAGTTTGTCGACTGCTCCGGCGAGTTCGGCTCGGATAGAGGCATTTACCGACGGCTCGAGAAGGCGGAAAAGTTCGGCGGAAAGGGTTTCGGCCGTGAAGTCGTCCTGGATCAGTTCTGCCGCAACGCGCTTGCCGGCGATCAGGTTGATCAGCCCGAAATGCTCGACGTCAATCAGCGGGCGCAGGAGTTTGTAATTGATCGCTGAAGACTTGTAGACGATCGCCATCGGAACGCCGATTATACCGGCCTCAAGCGTTGCGGTTCCGCTTGTGATCGCCGCAGCGTCGGAAGCATTCAATGCGTCGAAAGTTTCACCCTCGACCACAGTAATGAAAGCAGGTAAGTCGATCCCTAGAGACTTTATTTTTTCACGTTTTCCTCGCGGCAAGGCTAGTACAAATTGGATCATGCAGTCACGGTGCCACATTTCATCAGCCGTATCGATTAGCACCGGTAGTATTCTTGCGATCTCCGCTTCTCGACTTCCCGGCAACAGGGCGACGACGGATTCGTCCGAATCGAGATTCTGCCGCATGCAGAAGTCTTCCTTCGAAGAATCCGCGTGTACCTCCATCGCGAGTGGATTCCCCACGTACTCCACGTGCTCGACGCCATTCTTCGCGTACCAATCCTTCTCGAACGGAAGTATCGAGATCACGAGATCAACGTACTTCTTGATCGTATTTATCCGATACTTCCGCCACGCCCAAAGCTGCGGTGAGATGTAGTAGACCACCGTCAGACCTCGCTTCTTGAGTGCCTTTGCGAGCTTCATATTGAAGTCCGGAAAGTCGACAAGAATCGCAAGCTTCGCCTCTCGCCGCTCTGCTTCTGCAAGCAGCTTCTTATACACGCCCCAAAACATCGGCAACGCCCGCCCGATCTCAAGCAGCCCGACGATCGCAAGCCCATCTGCCCGAACCGTCGGCTCAACGCCCGCCGCCCGCATCTTCTCGCCCGCTGAGCCAAAAAACGCGAAATCCCCCGCCGCGTTCAGCTCATCCACGAGCTTCGCCGCATGCAGATCGCCGGAAGCCTCTCCGGCAACAATGAGTATTGGGGTCTTTCTTTGGGACATTCTGGAAGCTCTTATACACCAGCCCGACCGTTAGGAAGGGCGATACCTCAACTCGAATGTATCGGCCTTGCTGACGCGCGGACTAGTGCATTTGGACTGAACTAGATTTGAATCTTAAACGAACTCCGCTAATTCTCGAAAAGACAAACCTTTGCAGTCTGCGGGCATCAAAGCCCTTGATTTTCGTTCATTTGAGTATCTATCGGGCATGCTTGCGGATGCCCCTGCATACCACTAGAATAATCCTTTTGTGCTTTCCCCAAGGGTTTTATTCGTTTCGCATAGCATTTGTACGTTTTTGGAGGAGTTTGTGAACCTTCGCTCTTTTGCAGCATTTACCATTATCCTTTCGCTTCTTGCCATTTCGACGGCAAAGGCTCAAACCGATTCGGTTGTTGGCCAGGTTACGTCTTTCGCCGGCGACTCGTACGCCGGGTCTATCAGCGGGGATGGACGGCTAGTAGTTTTCGAATCCAGGGGCAATTTGGCAACTGAGAATCCGCGCAACACGGACGGCAATACCGAGATCTTTCTTTGGGACTACGCCCAGCGGCGGATCTTTCAGATAACTGATACGAAGAGCGTTCAGAAGAACACGTTCGGAAACTACTTACAGGCGAATATCAAGGTCGAGATCATGAACAAACGGCCGGTAATAAGCCAGAATGGTTTGTGGATCGCCTTCGCCTCAAATGCTACCGCGTCGATCATTTCCTCGCCTGACGGCCTCAATCCGGGTAGCTTTAACGGCAACACCTACAATACCCTGGATCCACTGCCGGGCCCGAGTCCGCTCCCGGGATGTCCGGCTCCGAGTCCGACTCCGACACCAACGGCAACACCAACAGCAACGCCGACCCCGTCTCCGAGCGCAAGCCCAACAGCTACTCCGACGCCAATCTCGCCCTTATTCAATAATCCGCTGCAATGCGACGGAAATATGGAGATTTTCCTGTATCAAGTCCCGGCGTTAGCTCCGGCTGACCTTACATCAGGAGACCCGGTCGCGGTAACTGATCTTGCTGCAGGCTCGTTCCAGCGTCTAACCAATACGCCGCCTACTCGATACCCGCAGGAAGGTACCGCGTTCAGTGCTCCTTTCGTGGCGGACGACAACCATGACGCAAGCATCGACGACGACGGTAATTCCGTCGCATTCGTCTCGACCGGCGATCTTGTTCCCGGCGGAAATGAGTTCCCGACCGACGACAATGATGAGATCTTCGTCTGGTCGAGCGGGACCATTCATCAGATCACCAGAACGCTGCGCGGGCCGATTCAAAGTCCGATCTACAACAAGAACCCATCGATTTCCGGCGATGGGGCGCGCGTTGCCTTTGCCAGCACGGGCGATGACCCTATCAACGATCCCGCGAGTCCTACAAATTTTGATACGGGAAGCAATCCGCTCGCGAGCTGGAACGAAGAGGTATTCATAGCGAACCTGGGCGGTGGCTCACCCACGGGCGGCAAGCAGATCACAACGACGACGCCAACAAGTGTCGGCTCCCCGGTCAACTTTTTTGAATTCGGCAAACGCATGAGTCGCAACGGCAACCTGATCGCGTTTGATTCTTTTGCTGACCTCGCGAACGAAAATAGCGGCGCGAACTACACATCTTTCGCCACATATGTTTACGACGTCACCGCGAATGCGTTTAGGCGCGTTGGTGATCGCAGTACGGCGGACACCGTGGCAACCGGCGGCGATGTCGCCAGATATCCGAGCTTTACTGATTACGACGCATCCGGCAACCCGTCGACGCTCGTTCTCGAAACACGCATGAATATCTTGCCGACGGGCGTGGTCGCTACCACGGAAGCCAACGGGCTAAATCCTGAAAGCACCCGTCCGATCCAGTTCTATACGATCCCACTAAGTGGAGCGCTCGCCGGTACGCCGACGTTTTCCCGGATCACCAAGTTCCCGATCTCAACAGGTTTCTTAGCCCAATCACAGCCGCTCACGTCCGATTCTTCGTCGCGAATGGCATTCAATCTCGGCCTTACCGAACTCGGCGGCGGCAATTCCGACCTTCTGAGTGAAGTGTATTACCTATACACCCCGCCAGTTACCGGACCATCCGTAACCGACTCGGCACTGGCCTTTGTCACGGGAGCATCGGGCCTTCCCGTGACTCCGACTGGCAACCCGACTCCTACCCCGAGCCCGACAGCAACGCCGAGTCCGACACCTACGCCGACGCCTACACCGACACCGACAGGTTCGCCTTCGCCGACGCCAACTCCTGTAACACCTGCGTCTGTAACCGGGATCTCGCCGGGTATGCTTGCTCGCATTAACTTCGCGACGCCGTTGTCACCTGCAGTGACACCGCGTACCGCGGTCGGCAGTTTGAACCAGAGATTCGGGCTTCCGCTGTCTCTAAGCGGCGTTACCATGACCATCGGTGGTCATACTGTCGGGCTGAGATCCGTCGATAGTAGTTCAATTGAGTTTGTGGCTCCGCGGGCCTTATCAAGCCTGATCGAGGGGCTGAGCTATCCGGTCGTGATAAATAACAACGGCAGCGTCATCAAGGGATGGGTGACGATCGTCCCGACCCGTCCTGATGTGTTTTCGACAGTATTCGGCCCGGGCGGACGAGCTCAAGCTGTCAACATCGTCAATCGGGTGCACACACCTGAACCCTTTACTGTGACCACGGTTCAAATAAAAGGCGGTCGCCGGGTTCCGACACGTCTTAGGTTGCGGATAACCGGCGTTGAGGGAGCAGGGGCGATAAATTTTAGTATACGGATCGGGGGTCAGACGATCACAGGTACCCCTATAAAGAGTGGTGGTGTTCTTGTTGAACCCGGTGTATACTACGTCGATTTCGAACTCCCCGCTGGATTGAATGGTGCCGGTGATCAACCGATCGTTGTCACTATTCTCGCCGGTTCCGGATCGTACTCCTCTCGGCTTGATGATACGGCTCCCCGTTTAAGGATCCTTTGATGTAGAGACCATCTCTGAATGAAAGAAGAGCAGGCGCTAAGCCTGCTCTTTTGTTATTACGGTATAACTGCTCCTTATAACAGGACGCCAAGGGTTTGCCTCATTTGGGGCCTATGTATTACTCTCTTACATATATGGTACGCGGCTAAGATCCTCGCTGATTCGGCAATATCACAAACCATTCAATACGGCTGTAGTGTTAAAGGAGTAATAGATCGATGGCAGAAAATGATGTAAACACGATGAAGATCTCGCCAGTAGTCTGGAGGAACGGAGAAGTGATCAAATGGGATGATGCCCGGATACACGTAATGGCGCACGTTGTTCATTATGGTTCGAGCGTCTTCGAAGGGATCCGTTGTTACAGCACTTCCAAAGGATCAGCCGTGTTTCGCCTTCCCGAGCATATTCAACGCCTAATAAACTCAGCAAAGATCTATCGGATGGATTGCAAATATACTAAGCAGGACATCATCGATGCGACCGTTAGTTTGATCAGTGAGAGTGAACTTGATTCGTGCTACCTCCGCCCGGTCATCTTTCGCGGTCTTGACGAAGAGAACCCGTCTTTCGGCGTATACGGAATGGCGAACCCGATCGAAACTTATATTGCGGCATGGCAGTGGGGCAAATATCTCGGCGAAGAGGCGATTGAGAATGGGATTGACGTCTGCGTTTCTAGCTGGAACCGGATCACATCAAATTCAATGCCCGCGATGGCGAAGGCAGGTGCGAATTATATGAATTCGCAGCTCATCAAAATGGAAGCCAAGCTCGGCGGGTTCGCCGAGGGCATCGCCCTTGATGACCGAGGTTACGTGTCCGAAGGTTCGGGTGAAAATCTTTTCGCGGTGGTGGATGGAAAGCTTGTCACCCCACCGTTGGGTGCTTCTATACTTCCCGGTATAACTCGCGACAGCGTCATCCAGATCGCGCGAGAAATGGGCATCGAAGTCGTTGAAACAACGATCCAGCGCTCTGCTCTTTACCTTGCGGACGAACTCTTCTTTACCGGCACCGCGGCCGAGATATCGCCGATCCGTTCGGTGGATCGTATTACGATCGGAAACGGAAAGCGGGGCGACTTAACCAAAACACTTCAGGACGAGTTCTTTGCCATTATCGACGCTCGCCGCC
>JAQSDP010000054.1 GCA_029945985.1 bacterium
CGGCAGCAAATTCGATCCCGGTACTCACAACCTCAATGCCGAGTTCCGACGCCATCGCCGCTGTTTCCGCGGTACTTTCGGATAGGCTCGCTCCCGAAATAACGCTCCACGGAACTCTGATGGAGGTGTTCGGCATTGGAGTATTGATCCTCGGAGATTCCGGAATTGGAAAGTCGGAATGCGCACTCGACCTGATCACTCGCGGCCACAGGCTTATTGCCGACGATTCCGTCAGGATCAGGGAAGTCGGTGAACGGTTGATCGGTGAAGCACCGGACTGCATCCGCGATTTTATCGAGATCCGAGGACTTGGCATCATCAACGCGAGAGATCTTTTCGGGGTTTCGGCCCTTTCGCCTTCGACGCAGATACGATTCTGTATAGAGTTTTCTGACCGCACGTCGCCGACGATCGATCGGCTTGGCTTGGAGCCCAATGTGCTTAGCATACTGAATTCATCGATCCAGAAATTTCCGTTGCCCGTTATGCCGGGACGGAATCTCGCAACTCTTGTTGAGGCTTCGGTGCGTGTTTTCGTTTCATCGCAGGAGGGCCCGAGCGCCGTCGACCAGCTAATTTCGGATCACACACGTGAGCTTGCCGCCGGCAGGGAGATCGACTGATACAATGTCCCAAAAAAATGACGCGGTAGAGAGCCCACTCAATCCGTTTGTTGTTATTACGGGGCTTTCGGGTTCCGGGATGAGTTCGGCAACGAATGCATTCGAAGACGTCGGATATTTTTGCGTTGACAATCTTCCGCTGACGATGCTCTCGACGTTCGCCCGGCTGCTGGTTCCGAATTCGGAGGGCGTGGCTGCTATCGAGAAGGCGGCGTTGGTCATCAACATCCGCGAACGACACTTCCTCCCCGACTTTCAAAGGGAACTGGACAAGCTTGGCAAGAAGCTGCGACGGCCATTCGTGATTTTTTTCGAGGCTTCTGACGACGTGCTCCGGCGGCGATTTTCCGAGACGCGGCGTCCGCACCCTGCGGACACAGGGAAGGGCCTGCTAGCTTCGATCAAGTCTGAGCGCAAGGCAATGATGCAGGTTCGAAAGATCGCGGACCTTATCGTCGACACCTCCGATCTAACCGTACATTCGCTCAGGCGATTGCTCCTTGAGAAGTTTAGTTCCACGCTCGACGGCACGCCTTTTCGGGTTCAACTCGTCAGTTTTGGGCATAAGTACGGTAATCCGCGGGATATGGACCTCCTCTTCGATGTGCGCCACTTGCCGAATCCGTATTTCGATCCGGACCTTAAACACCTAACAGGCGAGGACCGCAAGATCGTCAACTTCTTGCGAAAGTATTCCGAAGTGAAGGAGACCATCGACCGGTTTGAGAGTCTGCTCGATTATTTGCTGCCGTTCTACAAGAAGGAAGGGAAGTCGTATCTCACCATCGGGGTAGGATGCACGGGCGGAAAGCACCGCTCGGTGATGGTTGCGAATGAGCTTAGAAAGGTTCTTAAGCGTCGAGGATACGACGTTTCGGCCAATCACCGTGATATGCAAAAATAGGGTATGAAAAAGATCGGCGGAGTCATAGTTTCACACGGACAATTGGCGAACGAGCTGCTCGCGGCTGCGGAAACCGTGGTCGGAGACATCAATCACGTAACCGCCGTTTCGATCGGCTGGCACGACGATGTCGAGATGGCACAGGACCAGGTCCAACGGGCGATCACCTCTGTCTCGGATGGTGCTGGGGTGCTAGTGATGACGGATATGTTCGGCGGCACTCCGACGAATATCGCGGCAATGTTCTTGAAGAACGGCGAGGTCGAGATCGTTACCGGGGTTAATCTGCCGATGGTTGTGAAACTCGCCTCGAACACTAAGGAACTGAGTCTCTCCGAGTTGGCGCTCGAGGTGGAGTCGCAGGGAAAGCAGTCCATTTACCGAACCGGGGCTTTGCTGGAGCCACAGACGACGGCGAAGAAGGATGGTTGAGAGTAGAATACTTGTAAACAATCGCCTGGGACTCCACGCGCGGGCGGCAGCTCAATTAGTTCGGTTGACGGCTAAATTCAAGAGCAGTGTGACGATATTTCGCGCGGATCGGAATGTTTTCGCTAACGCAAAATCTATACTTAGCGTCCTCGCTCTCGCCGCAAGCAAAGGAACTGAGTTGTCGATCACGGTTGACGGGGAAGATGAAGAAGCGGCTCTGAATGAGATAGAAGGATTATTTGCGAACGGCTTCGGCGAAAGCCTTTGATGTGTTGAATGAAAAATGAATCAAACAAAGGCGCGGTAGGTATTTTAGGTCTTCCGCTCGGTTTTGGCGCCGGCCAAACTGGCAGTGAACTGGGTGTGGAAGCGATGCGGCTTTCAAAGGTGCGGGGCGAAACACTCGCGCAGCATATTGCCGCGCTCGGTTTCGACGTCACCGATCATGGTGATGCAAACATCGTTAAGCCCGTATATATCGCAGATGGCGATAATGCGAAATACCTACCCGAAATGGTCGCCTCGAGCCAAAATATCTTCGCCTCGGTTTCCTCGGTTCTGGAGGCTGGACAGGTCTCGGTGTTGTTAGGCGGCGACCACTCGGTCGCGATCGGAACTTTCTCGGCTGTCGCCAATCACTATCATCAGCGAAATGAAGATGTGGGCCTGATCTGGTTTGACGCCCACGCGGACATCAATACTCCGGAAACATCCTCGTCCGGAAATATTCACGGGATGCCGCTGGCGATTCTTCTCGGTGAGGGACCGCAAGAATTGGTAAATCTCGGCGGTTTCTCGCCAAAGCTGAACAAGAAATATTTCGCACACGTCGGCGCACGCGATCTGGATGGGGGCGAGCGTGACAGGATACGTTCACACGGGCTGCGAGATCAGTTCTTTACGATGAGCGACATCGATAAACGCGGAATGCTGGCTTGCGTTGAGGATGCCCTTGCGATCGCGTCGAAGGCTCCGGGTGGCTTCGCCGTAACGTTCGACGTCGATTGCATTGATCCGCGATTCGCTCCCGGTTCCGGAACGCTCGTCCGAGGCGGAGCAACCTATCGCGAGGCCCATCTCGCGCTTGAGTTGATCGCTGAGCACGGCGGACTGCGTTCCTTTGAGATCGTCGAAGTTAACCCGATGCTTGATCAAAGCAATATCACGGTAGAACTCGCCATCGAACTCGTTCTTTCCGCGCTCGGAAAGACGATCATCTAGTCCGCTCAGACTTAGACTTATGAAATCACGCATCGCAGTAGTATTTGGCGGCCGTTCCGGTGAGCATGATGTCTCGATTCGATCGGCGAAGGCAGTCATTGAGAATATAGACAGATCCAAATATTCTGTGATCCCTATCGCGATCGATCGCGCCGGACATTGGCTCGATCCGCGCGTTTCGGCAGGCCTGCTTCCGAGCGAAACCTCGCAGTTGGTCGCATCGGACGTGGCTGAGATGTCTGAGGACGCTATCGCCTTGATCGGTGACCCCAAGTATCACGGCATGGTCGAGCTCAAAGATCACTCACCGCTTGGGATAGATGTAGTGTTCCCGGTTCTACATGGTACCTACGGAGAGGACGGCACGCTGCAGGGCCTTTTCGAGATGGCGGATGTGCCGTACATAGGCTGCGGAGTACTAGCGTCGTCCTGCGGCATGGATAAGGTGGTCATGAAGTCATTGTTCAAGGAAGCCGGGCTTCCAATCTGCCGTTATGACTGGTTCCTTCGCCGCCAATGGGAGTCGGACGAAGACGCGATACTCGACCGAATCGAGAAATCGGTCGGTTTTCCGTGTTTCGTTAAACCCGCGAATCTTGGCTCGTCGGTCGGGATATCCAGGGCAGAAACCCGGCAGGAGCTAAGACAGGGGATCGCGGTCGCGGCAGAGTACGACCGCCGGATCATCGTCGAAGAAGGCTTAAAGATGCGCGAGATCGAGTGTGCGATCCTCGGCAACGACGAGCCGATAGCGAGCCAACCCGGTGAATACCTTATTCGCGACAATAATAAAGCGTTTCTCGATTACACCGAAAAATACAGCGGAACTGGAAACAACGAGTTTGTTGTTCCGGCACCCGTGTCTGCGGAGCTTGCTGCGAAGATCCAGGACCTCGCGATACGGGCATTTAAGTCAATAGACGGTGCGGGGCTTGCCCGCGTCGATTTCTTCTTAAGAACCGACAACGGCGCCTTGCTGGTTAACGAGATCAATACGCTGCCGGGGCTGACGGATGCGTCCGGGTACCCGAAGATGTGGGCCGGTTCGGGGAAACCCTTTGTCGATGTGATCGATGAATTGATCGCACTGGCGTGGGAGCGTCACGCGGATCGGAAATTTAACAAGACTTCAATGGTTTAGACTATTTGCCTTCTCGGCGTTGTAGCCTTTGCGAGTTCGAATCGTGAGGTTTGGCTTCGCGACCCTGAGTTCGATCGAACGCCATTTGCCATCCCTTTTCGTATTCAACGGGGAGTATCCGAGCGTGTACTGTATACCGAGTTCCTCGACGATCTTTTCGAAGGCTTCACGCATCGCCGCACCTCCGGGAGTCGATACGAAGGTGCCTCCGCTTTTCTCCGCCAGATTCTTCAAAACTCCCTGGTTTTGTACTCGTTTCGCATTTCCGGTCGGCGACATATCGATGGTGTAGATTGCGATATCTGCCGACACTGCCGATTTAAGTGCCTTCTCCGCCGAACGCCCGCTCATCGTATCCTGCCCATCCGAAAGAACGATTATTGCCCTTCGTTTTTCCGCCCGCTTTGAAAGGTCGACTGCCGCTTGATGTATAGCGTCGTTCATGCGAGTCATTCCGTATGCCTTAAGATTGAAGGCGCCCTCGGCGATGTCGCGGCTGTTGGAGAATGGCTGAACGAGGGATATTTTTGAGTCGAACCGATAGATAGCAACGGCGTCCGTTTCACGTAAGCCGTCCAGGAAGCGAATAGCCGCTGCACGGGCCATGGCGACACGCTCTTCCATGCTGCCGGAGGTATCGAGAAGTATGACGGCTGCGAACGGCGTTTCCTCGTCGGAGAAATACTCAATGCGCTGCTCGACGCCGTCTTCAAAGATCCTGAACTGATCCTTCCTTAAGCCCGCGGCATTCCTTCCGTCTGATTCCTTTATCGAGGCATTAACGATCACGACCGATGAATCGATCAAGATCTCGTCGCCTTCTTGAGCGTAGAGAGAAAGAGAAACCGAAGTGAGAAGAAATAGCAGCCAGAACGCTCGAATGGACGGGCGAGCCTCGTTCGACGAATCTGATCTCTTTAAGGGCTTGAAGATGGTCAATTATTCAGTCTGAGAAATCGTGCGAGTCGGATGAGAGTATTGGAACTTTCGATCGCAAGGATCGAAACACTAAAGCGGGTCGAGCGTTTGATCTCCGAGGCAAGCTGCTCGGTCGAGCGTTTGAGGTATAGGAACCCTTCGCGGACGTCCTTAGGGATTTCTTTGTCATCAACAGTGACCTCGCCGTCGTCGTCTCCTCCCAGATCCTTCCGAATCTTCGACACGAGCTTTTCGAAGTCTTCAAGCTTTTCTCGCCCAGCTTCGGATAATTCCTCGCTCCTTTCGTAGGCTTCCTCGATCTCGTGCGAGAGTTTGACTGCGGCTTCTCCACGCTCGATCAATGCCTCATATTCCTTCTTCTCCCGAGCGGAATGCTGCTTGGCGAGCATCTCCTTAACGAACTGACTGTCGTCCTTTGACTTGCCCCGGTCCGGAAAAGGCCACGGATCATTGCTAGCCGTTTGCGAGAAGGTCGCGACAGCGGAGATGGCAAGGATCAATATGGCAAAAGATAACTTCACGGTCAGCGATTAATATTTTCTACGTCCTGTACAGGATCGAGTGAGACGCCCGTCACGGTTTCTACGAGAATTTTCAGGAATTCATCCTCAGCAAGCCCCGAGCTCTGCACGGTGCGCCACTCCGTCATAAGGCCTGCACCTTCGCGGCCCTCTACCTTTGCGTTCACCGATACATTGTTTTGAACACCGTCGATCGACTGAACCTCGATTGTCAAGATGTATCGTCCTCGGGACCAGGTCCGATCGGATCCGTCGAGCACCGCATATCGGCTGAGTTCACTCTGAGCAACGACCGCCCCCTTTGTAAATACAAACGGCTGCGTTACCACAATGCCGTCGGCAAATCTCGAGGACGCTTCGTCAACAAGCATCTTCTTGTCTTTGATCACTTGCTTGATCGTCTCGATCAGAACGTCGCGTCTGGAAGCCATTCGATACGGATTCGCGAGGCGTTCGCGAACCTGCGTCTTGCCCTTGCCCCAGTCGAACGAACGAGTTGCATCCGTTTCGCGTGAGATGGTTTTGCCGCCGGATTCCTTGATCTTTTGTGTCTGCGGGTCGATGCCTTTCTGAGCGATCACCGGCATGCTCAACAGTGTTGCGACGGCCGTCAGACCCAAGTAGAGCCTTAATGAGGAAGTATTTATCACAGTAAAACTATACCTTATTCAGGATAGCGATTGTAGGATGATGGCGGGTCGAGCTTGGTTGTAGCCGGCGATCGATCTTTAGCCTGCATTTCGAGCATTATTAAGTGCTTCATACGGGCATTGTGCATCGCAAAGTACGCAATAGTGTAGCCCTGTCGGCCATCAAGTAACCCAAGGCGTAAAATATAGGCACGTAGGAATGCGACCCAACCAGCAAAAACAGCCATGAATAGATATGTGCGATTTCCGTCTTCGTAACTCTGTCTGGCAGATAATGGAGCGTAGCGGTCAGCGATCATTCGAGCGTGATGTTCCACGTTTTTTACGCTTAAATGGAGTAGATCAGTCTTCAGTTTGCCTGACACGGCTCCGGGCTCAAGGCTAAATGACTCATGAATGATCCGGGAATTCCATCGGCCCTTCCGTCGGTCAAAGAGCCTCAACTGCCGATCCGGGTACCAACCGCCGTGGCGGATCTCGCGTCCCAAGTAGATCGACAACCTGGGAATCGTATAGCCGTCCGCGTTAGGCGCCGTACCTTTTAGGACTGCGAGCTCATCCCGCAACGCGGTAGATACACGTTCATCGGCATCGAGACTCAAGATCCAATCGAAGGAAGCGGCGTCAGTGGCAAACTGCTTTTGCGCAGAGAATCCCATCCAAGGCTGAACAAGAACCTTCGCGCCCAATGATTCGGCGATCTCACGCGTCCGGTCAGTACTTTCGGAGTCCACAACCAGGATCTCGTCCGCCCACGCGACGGAGTTTATGGCGTCCGCAATGTCGGTTTCCTCGTTGAACGCTATGATTACCGCTGAGATCTGCACCGGGCAATTGTGCCAGAATCACTTTCGAATCCGAAATGTCGGTTAAACTGGCAGACCGACAAATAAAGATCCGCTGTCGGAGCTTTCGCGAGGCAGCGGATAATCTAAGGCGATCAGCTGAACCCGTCCTAGTTGGGAGAGATCGGGGACGTCACCGTGATGTTGTTCAACTCGAAAGTGGTGGAAGTCGCCTTTTGCAGGTTAGCAAGAGCTTTGTTGTAGTCGGTCTCAGCGCGGATCTCAGAATTTCTTGCATTCGTCAGCGCGTTCTCACGCTGGAATAAAAGGAACGATGTAGAGCGGCCGGAATCAAATAGCTGCCGTTCGCCTTCGAGCTGGATCTGCGCATTCTCACGGGCACGCCGCGCTGATAATACCCGCTGCCGTCCGGTTTCGACCGCCTGCACAGCATTCCGAACCTCGACGACTACAGACTGCTCTTGGATACGCGTCCGCGTATCGAGCTGGTTCCTCGTGATCTCTGCCCCGGCGAGATTTGCCTTGGCAGTTCGATTACGGAACGGAAAGGAGATCGTCAGGCCGAGTGTATAGTTAGGTGCATCCGATCGGAACATATTCTGAAATGAACGACTGAATCCGCCAACTAGATAGGCTGGGGTACCCGGTATGACGATATTCGGATTGGGTATCACCGGAAAATTATCAAT
>JAQSDP010000055.1 GCA_029945985.1 bacterium
GTTCGAGATTTTCCTCGAACCGGTGCTTCTGTGCATCGGTCAATACGGAATACGCAAGGCGCGTGGTGTCGGCCGGTGTGAAGGGCGGAAACTCGGACATGGGGCTGAGATGTCCGTGTACTCGGATCTGCGGGGCCGAGTTGGTAGTAATGTGGAGGTCTGAACCGCCGGCGTCTGTCATTCGCTTTAGAAGCTCTGGCAGCGTTACTTGCGATTCAACTGAGGCTTGGTTATCGAAACTCATGGTGATGGTAGTGGTCAGTGGTCGGTGGTAAGTGGTCAGTGATGCGATCGCCAGCTCCGAACTGACCACCGAACACTGACAACTCACCACTGTTTGTTATTCTCGTGTAGCTGCTCTCTGCACGCCGCCTCGGGGTTGAAGCGAGTTGAGCACCTTCTCCGATTCCTCGGCGATCCTGTCGGCGGAATCAACGTTGGTATTCGTAGCGAGGCTGTAGATGCGTCCATCCACTTCGGTGAAGTAGAACATCCGCGAGTTCAGGCGGCCGCCGGCACCCTGCGATTGGGCGACGACAACGTAAACCTTTTTATTGCCGACTTCCTTCTGGAAATCGTTAACGACCCAGCCGTTCTCCTGGATCATTCGGTTGATGACCTCACGCCTGAGAGCGCTTGTCGGAACTCCGCCGACTGCACGGTTGCGTCCGGTATCAACAGTTTCGCCGCTCGCGGGTCCTACGACCGAGATAGCCGCCGTTCCGCGGCCGCCATCGACCGAGAACTGAACTTCGCTGCTGCTCTTTGAACCCGGCTGCCAACCGGCAGGCGCCGGTTGGCCGGAGGGAAGCATCGCTGTCGTTGACGAGCTTTCAGCGGTCACAGGTTTGGTTGCTGCGGCAACTCGCGGTTCAGACACTTGGCGAACCTTAGCCAGACGCATCTGGCGCAGGCGGAGAGCTCGTCGCCGGGCGTTCATCGTCTTCTTGCGCCGCTCCTGTGCTCGGTATAGCGCCCACCAGCGTTTGGAGTACTTCTTTACACCCTTCCAGTTCCGGGACTTCTTTTTGTACTGCTTCTTCTTACTCCGTCCCGCCTCGACCGATTCCGTTGCCACCGGAACGATCACAGCGGCTCCGAAGACCAGCGCCAATGATAGTGCGATTGCCCTAATTAACATATTTCCTCCAAAATTCCTTACTGAACCGTTTCCTTCACGACCTCTTCCACGGTCGTGATCCCTTCCCTGATCTTGCATAAACCTGATTCACGGAGTGTTATCATTCCGCCATCGATAGCCTTACGGCGAAGTTCGATCGCGCTGGCTCCGATGATGATGAGCTCGCGTAGGTCGTCGGTAACTTCCATGACCTCGTAGAGCCCTACGCGCCCTTTGTATCCCGTTTTGAGACACGTCTCGCATCCGCGGCCCTTGTAGAGCTTGATGGACGCTGCCTCCTCAGGCTTGAACCCGATCTCAACGAGTCCTTCCGCCGGCATATGCACCTCTTCCTTACAGTCTTTGCAGATGCGTCGGATGAGCCGCTGAGCCTGAATGATGTTGACCGAGGTCGCCACAAGGAACGGCTCGATTCCCATGTTCACGAGACGTGAGATCGTCGACGGTGCGTCGTTGGTGTGAAGCGTCGATAGTACGAGGTGGCCCGTGAGCGCCGCTTTGATAGCGATCTCAGCCGTTTCGAAGTCGCGTATCTCACCGACGAGGATGATGTTGGGATCCTGACGCAGGAACGAGCGAAGTGCCGCGGCGAAGTTAAGGCCGATCTGCTCCTTCATCTGCACCTGGTTGATGCCCTGGAGGTTGAACTCGACCGGATCTTCGGCCGTCATGATGTTCGTTTCCGGCGTGTTCAGTGTTTGAAGTGCGGAATAAAGCGTGTTCGTTTTACCGGAGCCCGTCGGCCCGGTGACGAGCACCATCCCGTAGGGATTCGCGATGGCACGCTGAAATTTTTCGAGGCTTTCCGGCTCGAATCCGAGCTTCGTCATGTCGAGCATCAGCTTGTCCTTATCGAGCAAGCGAAGCACGACCTTTTCACCGAAAAGGGTAGGAAGAGTCGAAACGCGGAAGTCGAGTTCGCGTGAGCGTTCGTCGACCTTTACCTTGATCTTAATGCGTCCGTCCTGCGGCAGGCGCTTTTCGGAGATGTCGAGTTTCGACATGATCTTCAAACGCGAAATGAGCGGATCGCGAAGCTTCATCGGCGGATGCATCACATCGTAGAGCACGCCGTCGATACGGAAGCGGATGCGGAAGTCTTTCTCGTAGGGCTCGACATGGATGTCCGACGCTCCTCGTCGGAGCGAATCGACCATCAGCACGTTTACGAGACGAACGACGGGAGCGTCTTCGCTAGCACGTGCGAGCATTGCAAGGTCGATCTCTTCGTTGTCCTCGACGACCTCGAACTCTTCGTGCTCATTAGTTTGGAAATCGAACTCATCGAGCTTGACGTCAAGGTCTCCCTCGGCGAGCCCGGTGCCGGTTCCGTTCGCCATCCCGTTCTTCCCGATCTTGCCGTTTTTCCCGTTCTTGAGCTTCTCGACGTCGAATGCGATCGCCTGATCAAATATATCGATCTGCGTTGACCCACTGTAGTACTTCCCGATCGCCATCTGGATCGATGCTTCCGAGGCGATCACAGGCTCGACATTCAGCCCCGTCATGAATTTAATATCATCCATGGCGAAGACGTTCGTCGGGTCGGCCATCGCGAGCGTTAGGGTCGATCCAACTTTTGAGATCGGAAGAATGCTGTACTTAAGCGCGACTTCCTGAGAGATAAGTCGGATAACGTCGTCATCGATCTGGAAAAGATCAAGATTGATCGACGGCACTCCGTACTGGCGGGACAAAACAGCGGTAATAACGTCGTCCGATATCATCCCTAGCTTGACTAAATTAGAGCCCAGCCGTCCTCCGCTAGCGCGTTGGTAGTCGAGGGCCTCCCGAAGCTGCTGCGGAGTTACGAGATTTTCGCGAACAAGAATTTCCCCAAGTTTTGCTGACATGTGATCGGTAGCGAGGTTCCTTTTAGCGGCCTAAGTGTGGGAAACAAAAGGAAAGGTGTGTAGATTTTCGAACTTGATCGGGTGTAGAAAACTGATTGACAACAATGCTAAACACTGTTGTACATCAGATAATAGACGTTCACACCACGCACTGTCAAGATTTCTTTTGCGCAGAATGACCGTAAATCGGTCACGCTGACTTCGTTTCGGGACGTTTGTGTAGGGCTGACGATTTTCACACCCGGCTCCTTGCGAACACTTGATAATAATTTCGTCTGCGGTAAGATACGTTGTAAACACACAAACGACCGTTTTATGGCAAACGACAAGGCATTTCAAGAACGTCTCGGAAAGATCTTCGATCACCGCTCAATGGCCGATATAGCGCGGCGTATCGGCCTGCCGCACGCAACCGTCCGCAACTATTTCGGGGGTCGGCTTCCGGCTCCGGAGGTGCTTATCAAGATCGCGGAGGTTACCAACGTCTCGCTCAATTGGCTGTTGACCGGCAAGGGTGAGATGTACGCCGGCGACCCGAAAGGACTCGACATCGGGCTGGTGATCGACGCGCGGATTGCTGAAATAGTCGATAGAAAACTTGCTGAACGGCTTGAGCCGGACGTCCAGCAGTTGGGTACGATCGACGAACCGCAGCCGTTTGACGTCGCTTCCGCGATCGATAAATTCGACGATCCGCAGCGCGTGATGGCTGAGTGGTTCAAGTTCGAAGGGCGCAAGTATCCGAAGGATTTCGGCGTTGTTTTCTTTCAGGGCTGGGAATCATTCTCCGAGGACGAACGCATTGACGCCATCCACGACGCGAAGAAGGTCCTCGACCGAACTTTACGCAACAAGCGATAGGCGTGAATAAACCTGAGCTTCGAAAGGAAAACATCGAGAGGCGACGATCCTTAGCGCCCGACGAGCGTTCCCGCTTGAGTCATGAGATAGTCGATCGGCTTTTCGCGGAGATAAACTTCACTGCACTTCACATACTTCACTGCTACATCTCACTGGAACACTTCGGCGAGGTCGAAACCGACATTATTTTCAGCCGCGTCTGGGAGTTACATCCCTCGATCATCACGACAGCACCTCGCGTCGATGATGACAGCCGTGAGATCCACTCGCTGATCTATCAGCCAGACACTCCGACATCAAAGGGCAGTTGGAAGATACCCGAGCCCGCTGGATCTGAGGTAGTCGCCCCTGAATCGCTCGATGCGGTGATCGTTCCCCTTCTCTGCTTCGACCGCCGCGGACACCGGGTCGGCTACGGCAAGGGCTTCTATGACCGCTTCCTAAAGAAATGCCGGCCCGATTGCATCAAGGCCGGCCTCGGTTTCTTTCCGCCTGTCGAGTCGATCGACGACATAAACGACGCCGACACTCCGCTTGACCTCTGCGTAACGCCCGCCGAAATATTTCGTTTCCCTCAGTCTACCTAGTCTTCAAAAGATCCCTGATCTCCGTCAGCAGGATCTCCTCGGCCGTTGGATCTGCCGGAGCAGCCTCCAGCGCCCTGAATAGCCTGATCGCGTATCTCGCAAGCAGGAACATCACAAACGCGACGATCAAAAAGCTGATTATGTCGTTGAACAGTTGACCGTACATTATCAACGGCTGCTTCGCCGCGATCGCAGCCTGGATCTCGGGACCATTGGTCACCGGCATGTTGCCCAGGTTAATAACCCGGCTCTTGAAGTCGATCGGCCCGGTGATGATCCCAATGACCGGCATGATTATGCCGTCAGTAAACGTCTTGATGATAGCCCCAAACGCCCCCGCCAGGATCACCGCAATAGCCAGATCCAAAACATTCCCGCGAGCGATGAATTTCTTGAAGTCGTCCAACATTTTTTGATCTCCCTTACTTAGCTTTCTGAAACTACCGGTGAGTATAGGGGGCTAGCGGATCTTGTTCCAACACCGGGGCGGCGCAAAAAAGCGGAGCCGATGCTCCGCCCGTTGCCCAAGTGTGGTCGGATCAGACCTTAGCCGTTTCCGTTTTGCTGTCTTTCGACGTGAGCAATGCGTCGTCGTCGTCATCATCGCCGGCCGCTGCCGCCGTCGGTGTTGACGAATAGCTGCTCGTCGAACTGCTGCCATAGCTTGACGTCGAACCTGACGACGATCCGTATGAAGGTGTTGCAGGTGTAGATGTCGTAGCCGTCTGTTTTTCGGAATTTTCGCGAGCCTTGAGCATCGTACAGCCGCCTTCAAACAAAGCTCCGTCTTCGATGATCAGTTTGGGTGTCGCGATGTTGCCGACGACGCGGGCCGTACGGCCAAGCTGAATGCGTTCGCTGGCGGAAATATCACCGTTGACTGTTCCGTTGATCTGCGCGATACCGACAGAAACGTTCGCATCCAGTTTCCCGTTGTTTCCCACGATAAGGGTGCCCCCATCGGAACTTACCGTTCCGGTAAGCTGTCCGTCAACGCGGAGCATCATCTGGAAAGTCGTGTCGCCGGTGAGCGAGGTCCCATGACCGACGAAGCCGCTAAGCTTGCCGTCCTTGATATCGCGTGCAATATTCTCGCTGTCCGTCGCCGGCCTGGAGGCGGTGTTAGTGGGCTCATTACTGTAAAGAGGCGCCGGCGTACTCGAGGACTGGGTGGATTGGGGGTAGCTAGACTGAATATCCGGGGCATCAGAGGTTTCGGATTTCTTATTTCCCATTCTGATCATAGAACTAGTCTCCTTAATGCGGTTTCAAATTGATTTCTTGTGCGGCAGAGAGAATGCAGTGCCAGGAAAGGAAGATAAATCTGCCTCTCAGGCGGGTCATGAGAACTTCTAGGCTATATCACTTTTGTTGCGAAGTGGTAGAACTGTCGAATAGTGCCTGCATCCGAATCATAAACGAGCGCCGCTAGCGCTGTAAAGCGAAATGTCAAAGGTTGTAAAACCCGTTGTATAATGGGAGAATCAGGAGTTTCGCAATGGTGAGCAAGAGACGGCTGTGGAATCGAAGACTAAGACAAAATTGATGAAGAAGGTCGGGAGGGCTATCCACGACTTTTCGATGATCGCCGAGGGCGACAAGGTGATGGTCTGTCTTTCGGGTGGAAAGGACAGCTACACAATGCTCGATCTGCTGCTCGACGTCCAGAAGCGAGCTCCCATCGATTTTGAGATCTTCGCCGTTAACCTGGACCAAAAACATCCCGATTTTCCGGAGCACGTTCTTCCCGAATATCTCGAGAGCGTAGGTGTAAACTACCGCGTTGTTGAAGAAGATACCTATTCGATCGTCACGAAGCACATTCCTGAAGGCCAGACTTATTGTTCGCTTTGCTCACGTCTCCGCCGCGGCATTCTATATAACGTCGCCGTGGAAGAAGGCTGCACAAAGATCGCACTAGGCCACCACGCCGACGACATCGTTCACACTTTCCTTCTCAACCTTTTTTACGTCGGCCAACTAAAGGCGATGCCGCCGATCTTGCGTAGCGACGATAAACGCAACACCATCATCCGGCCGCTCGCGTATTGTCAGGAGGCGGAGATCGCCAAATACGCCGCCGAGCAGCAGTTTCCGATCATCCCCTGCAACCTCTGCGGTTCGCAGCCGAACTTGAAACGTGCTCGAGTCAAACGGCTACTTAACGAACTCGAAAAGGAAACGCCTTTTATCCGAAGTTCGATCATGACCGCGCTGACGAACGTCACGGGATCACACCTGCTCGACAACGAACTCTACGATTTCCGCAACTTCGAACCCATGATCAAGGCAATCCCTACCGGTCACGGAAGTGTGGAAAAAGAACTTGACGCAGTCTTTGACCACAGCGAACCCGGCTTCGTCCCAAACCTAATGGCCGCCGCCGGGCTCGGACCGACCGCTTTATAGACGGACCTTTCCGGTCTCGACCTTGTTTAAGGAATGTGTAGTGATGCTGAAATGCGGTGCTGGCCGATTGCACAAGCTGCACCGCGTAATTTCCGGTCGTTTTTCCTAGCCTCAGCGATGCCGATGCCCCCGATAGTACATTCTCGGCAACCAGGCTATCAGCTTCACATACCTCTGATAATACCTACCATAAATCTCGAGATGAACCCATAAGACGAACTGTGTGTGGAACGACAACACGAATCCGCCCCCCGTCCGGTGCCCACCACGTGTCCCGCAGCATCGGAAAAGCTTCGGCGATTTGCTTGACATCAGACACCCCGAACTCTATATTTTGAAGTTCGGCTTAGCTCCCCGATCAACATAAGCCGCCCTAGCTCAGTTGGTAGAGCATTCGATTCGTAATCGAAAGGTCGTCGGTTCGACTCCGATGGGCGGCTCCAGTAAATACGGGCGTTTCAGCGATATCGTTGGGACGCCCTTTTTATTGCACACATTTCTGCACACATATTTCCTTCGAAGTCCCCCAAAAATTTTAGAAACCGGGCCGCGAAGTAAGGTTGCGTCAAGGAGGCACCTCTAACCACTTAAAAAGCTACCCCTATGCCCTCAATACACAATCCTCGATCCGGATTCAGGGGTTCGTGTCCTGGGGAATTTTTGCCTATTGGCCCCTGAATTTACGGCCCACAGCCAACTCTAAGGCGCATCGGAGATTTTCATTTTCGGGATGCGTTCTGAGGCGTGGGGTGCCTGCTGACGGTAATGCGACCGGGGAGTCTGGTCACACTATCAACCATCGACGAAACCTTGTGGGTCTACGCGTTCTCAGTTTGCTCGGGAGGGCGGTGATCTCCTCGGCGAAGCGGGCGGACGTCTAGTCGTGGCGGGAGATGACGGGGCCGGTGGCGTCGGTGTTGATGCGAGGTCTGCCGAGGGGTCGTTGGTCGAGTAAATGTCTTGGCGTCCTGCACGGGCTGAGCGACCGTCGTAGGCCGCTGGATCAACTTTCCGCCCGCATTATAGATAAAA
>JAQSDP010000056.1 GCA_029945985.1 bacterium
CGTAGCCGTCTCGGAATTAAGTGGAAGAAACTGGCGAAGTCCCTCATAATCCGCAAAGAAGAATATCTTGTCCTTCAAAATCGGTCCGCCAACCGTGCCGCCGAACTGGCTGCGTCGGAACTCATTCTTTTTCGAGTTGAATGTCGGCCGAGCATCGAGGTTGTCGTTTCGCAGGAAAAGGAACGCGCTTCCGAAAAAATCGTTGCGGCCGCTCTTGATCACCGAGTTGATGATACCGCCGCCGCCGCGTCCGAACTCGGCCGGGGCCGTGCTCGTTTGTACTCGAAATTCCTGGATCGCTTCGGCCGAAGGAAATACGTTGATCGTATTGACCAACGATTCATTGTTGTCAACGCCGTCAAGCAGGAAATTGTTTGCCTGCGTTCGCTGTCCATTAACCGAAAGGGCGGCACCACCGGTGTTACGCCCGCGATAGGTTTCGGCGTTACCCGAGACACCGCTCGAGAACCCGTCCGGCACTCCCTGGGTCACTCCCGGCGAAAGTCTCGCGAGCTCCAACACGTTTCGTCCGTTAAGCGGAAGTTCCACCGCCTCGCGGCCTTGGATCACCTCGCCGATCGCCGAGTTGGCTGTCTCGATCTGTGGAATATCCGTCGTGACCGTTACCGTCTCAGATACCGCACCGGCTTCGAGTGCTACCGTCAGCGGCGCTGTCTGGGCGACCTCAAGCGTTATCTCCTGTTTCGTGGTCTTGAAATTTGGAGCGGTCACCTCAACGGCGTAGCGGCCCGGCTGGAGCGAAAGCACGGTGAACGAACCGTCATCGCCGCTAGTCGCGGTGACCTCACGGCTG
This sequence comes from bacterium, assembly GCA_029945985.1. Taxonomy (GTDB): domain Bacteria; phylum Acidobacteriota; class Blastocatellia; order Pyrinomonadales; family Pyrinomonadaceae; genus OLB17. The sequence goes on from JAQSDP010000056.1 coordinate 815, forward strand.
GTAGCGATCGAGGTCACCTTGACCGTCGCACCTGCTACGACAGCTCCGGTTGCGTCGGTGACCGTTCCTTGGATACGCGCCGATTCGGTCTGTGCGAACGAAGATATCGAAAAGCACAGGACCGAGAAAGCAGCGACGACTAGCTTCTTCATACTTTGTTTCTTAGATCTCATAGGTCTGATCACCTCTCGCTTTTGATGAGTAAAATTTGTTTTTGACACTCACTTGCGATGTCGCAAGAGGTGTCAGCCTGGAACAATGTGAAAATACTCCTAATTCGAACTTGAGAATGTTTGTTGTGTAAACAAACAAAGATTTAATACTTCTGCAATACTTTTGTCAAGAGCCTTCCACAAGTTCGTTCAGACCTAGCTCGCGGATGCAAACTTTCTCGCTAAAATTAAACTGATAGAGCCGAGAATGCTCGGCCTCTCGCCAAGTGACGAGGGAATTATCTCTGTCATCTTCACCTCCTGCCGAATGCTACGCTGACCGGCGTGCTGGATCTCATCTTTGATCAGATCCCAAGCCTTGGTGATACTTCCGCTGATCACTATTGCCTGCGGGCTAAAGCCGATCAACAAGTTGGATATACCAATTCCGAGATACTTGGCATTTAGTTTCAACTGATCGACCGCCCGCACCTCCCCATTCATAGCCAGTCCGATGAGGTGCTCGATATTCATAGAGCCGCCACCGCCATTCCCGTGTGAGTCCAGATATCTCTGAAGCAATGCCTTTTCAGAGGCATGAGCCTCCCAGCAGTCGCGCCGGCCGCACGAGCAATCTACCGGCGCGTCAGGGCCGACAAACATATGGCCGAACTCCCCGGCTGCCCCCTTCTCTCCTCGGTAAACCTGTCCATCTATGATGATCCCGGTCCCGATACCTTCTGCTACGAAGACCATAATGAAGTTCCGCATCCGCTTGATTTCGTCGTTTCCGAACCAAAGCTCGGCGAGAGCAACCGCGTTCGCGTCGTTCTCTATAACCACGTTGGCGCCAGTCTGCTCTGTGATCTTTCGGCCTATGTCCCAGTTGGACCACTGAAAATAGGGAACATACACGATCTCGCCACTTGTTTGGTCAGCGATACCGGGAATGCTCATCCCGACCTCTAGGTCGGCATCCGGATATTGATCTATAAGCTTTTTGACCTTTTCAAGGATCTGCTTGTCCATGTATCCGATGTCGGACGAAGTTGGAAACTCGTCTCGCTCGAGCAGGCTCCCCGCGAGATCAGCAAGAACTACGGTCGTAAAACTAGGCGTGACGTCGACGCCGATCGCGACCGGTTTGCCCGTTCGCAGCGTGAGCAGCGTCGGCTTGCGGCCGCCAGTCGAGTCTCCCGTCCCGATCTCCTCGATCAAGCCCTCAGCCTGTAATTCGTCAACGATGGCCGATACGGTAGACCGCTGAAGGGAAGTTTCTCTAGCGATCTCTGCGCGCGAGATCGGCGATCGGGCTCGCACATAGTTCAGAACTATCTGTTTGTTGATGTCACGGATCGTATTGTGCCGTGCGATCTGTTTTTCGACCTTGTGAAGATAAATCTTCTTCATGCAACTTTATACTTTCTTTGTTGTGCGAACAAACAAACCCATCATATATAAACTATTTTAAAGGTCAAGTGAACTTTTGGCTTTTACTTCAGCTGAAAGGCGGGAGCGGACAGTATATTCAAACGGGTCTTTCATGCTGCGACGGTAATCCGGCAATTTTCCGTGCCGCCGCCAATCGACCTTTACTCTAAGGGAATTCGCCGTTGAGCCGAATCTAAGAGCAAACGGCCGCTTGAATCAAGCGGCCGTTTCGTGCTTTTGGTGCGTGTTTTGTTGGTGTTCCCGGGTGGATTCGAACCACCGGCCTTTCACTTAGGAGGCGAACGCTCTATCCTGCTGAGCTACGGGAACGCGAAACATAATTCTTCGGTCTCCGGGGAGTATTGTCAAGGAATTCAATCGAACAAAATTACACGGGCGCAACCGTGGTCCCTCGAGCGCCTCTGGAGATCTTCGAGCCCTTCGTCAACTGTCGTAAGAGATCAGGGATTTTACGTTGTGGCCTTCGAACTTGGCCCGTCCATTAAGGAACGTCAACTCGACAACGAATAGCAGGGCGGAAACCTTACCGCCAACGCCTTCAACCAGATCAACAACCGCCCGAGCCGTCCCGCCGGTCGCAAGCAGATCGTCGACGATCAGCACATTATGCCCCTCGCCGACCGCATCCTTGTGCATCTCAAGCGTGTCCGTGCCATATTCCAGATCGTACGAAACCGATACCGTGTCGGACGGCAGCTTTTTCGGTTTCCGGACCGGAATGAACCCGGTGCCAAGCTGATAAGCCAGCGGCGCACCAAAGATAAATCCGCGCGACTCGACGCCGATAACGGTGTCGATGTTCAACCCTCGACAGGCTTCGGTTAACGCGTCGATCGTTTCCTCAAGCCCGGTCGGGTCCTTGAGTAGAGTGGTAATGTCGTAGAAATTAATGCCCGGCTTAGGAAAATCCGGGACTTCCCTTATAAGCTTTTTGAGATTGTCCATGTAGAAAAGATATTAGCGGATGGTAAAGGAAAATTCTATCGCTCTACTCGGAATGTGCTACAGGCCAGGTCGAGATCCTCGACTATCTCTTCGATCTCGTCGACCTTGGAAAAGCGCGGTCCGGTCGCTATGTCGTCGCGAAATCCGTTGACCTGACTTTCACTTCCCTGGGCGAAAGCTTCAACCCGGCCATCGGGCATATTTCGTACAAATCCTTTTACCTGGTGCTTGGCCGCTGCTCGTTGGGTGAAGTATCGGAAGCCGACCCCCTGCACCATCCCGTTTACAAAAAATCTTCGAGCGATCATGAACTACCCGAGCGCGTCGAGACACTCCATGAGAGGTTTTTGCAGGCAGGTATATACCGGCAGTCCGCGGAGCGTAAACTTGCTCGCCGGTGTTTCACGCAGCTCTTCAGCAAGTGCGAGAAAATCGCGCGGTTCGTTAGTTTCGAAGGTGATCAGATATTCCTGCTCGCTGAAGCCGAACGCGTGCGTCATATGGATCTTGATGTTCTCGAACTTCTTCCCGACCATAAAGTTCTCTTCGATCAGAGCGTCGCGTTCGTCACCTGACTTATCGAACCAATCGCGGTTCTTCGCACACGGGTAAACGAAAAGATATTTTTTCTCCCCGGCCAGAACGTGATATTTATCTTCTCCCCCCTCAGAAACGAACATCCGTTTTTTTGTCACAGACAAATAGTTGTCCGTCGTCTCGAAGAATCCGCCGAGGTTCGTCCGATACATCCGCGCCGTCATTTCATGGATCAGGTCTAGCGAATTACCTATCCGCCAAAACATCAGATCCGCCTTCGAATCAAATCCGACAAGCGAGTAGCTGAACAAGATAAAATCGTCACGAAAACGGTCGAAAACGGACTGAAATTCGGATTTATAGATCGCCCTTGTCTCCGGGTCCAACTTTCGCCATTCGGGATTGACCCGTAAGAACATAAAGTTTACGAACTGCTTTTCAATGCGCGGCATCGAAAGCAGGTCGTCCAACTCGGTAACCAGTCGCAGGCCCGCCTGTTCGTTAGGGTCTTTCTGTGGGTTTACAAGCTCCATCAAGATCTATGGGAAACGCAATAGACGTCGAACGTAGCTCTCATTTTGCCAAGATTCACATAACTTGTCCAAACGAACGATCGCGTTTACTTTTGCCGGAAATGATGCAAAAATCCTGATGTGGTCAAGAGCATTCTAATGTCGATGTTGTTGATATCCGCGTCGATCGTCGCGGTGGGTCAACAGCGTCCGCTGCTGACGGATGACATCGACATAACCCCACAAGGAGCCTTCGAAATCGGGGCGGGCGTCGATTTCTACCAGAATGCAAAGTTTCCGCTTTCCGGCATCAAAGGCGACCTTACCCGGGTCGGTGACATTCGGCTGAAAACCGGAATGTCGTCGAATGTCGAGCTTCAGATCGAGGGTACGCTCCAAAACTTTCTCGCTATCAATTCTCAGGGCACATCGCAGATACCCCTGACCGTCACCGGAAACTCGTCGAATGACTTCGACGATTTTACGATCTCCGCAAAGGTGAAATTCCTTAACGAAACCAAGAATTTGCCGGCGGTCGGAATGAAGTTTGGATTTCAAATGCCGAACACAGACCAGGCAAAGGGGATCGGGACTAATCAGATCAATATCTTCTCGAAGATCATAGTGCAGAAGCGGTTCGGAAAACGCGCCGGAAAGACGCCGCTCGCCAACATCTACGGCAACATCGGCCTAGGCATTATGAATGCCCCCCTGGCTAACTTCACCCAAAACGATGTTTTGCTTTACGGCCTCGCCGGGATCTTTCGCGTGAATGATCGCATCAACGTCGTCAGCGAGGTTAACGGTCGTCTGAACACCCGCAGCGGACTCGCCCCCGTCGGCACCGAGAGCATCGGACAGTTTCGGGTCGGAACGCAGATCAAAGCATCCGGCCTACGGTTCGACACCGCCGCGGTTTTCGGCCTCACCAGATATAGTCCCCGCACAGGCGTGATCTTCGGCGTTACCTACGTTTCACCTTCGATCCTCCCGATCGCCAAATAGCAGCTAAATAGGTTTGATATTGATCGGTGAATGACCGCGGCCTATCATTGGTGCGGTTCGGATAGCCTCGTTTACAAATCGCTTAGCTATTTCAACCGAGGTGATCAGATCATTCCCCAACGCAAGATTGGCTGCAATCGCGGATGAAAGCGTGCATCCCGTTCCATGAGTCGCGGTAGTTTCCCAATATTCCCCTTCGAACACTTTCAACTCCGGCCCCAAAAACAAGAAATCCTTTGCCCTCCGTATTCCGCCTTCCGCATTCGCGAAATGCCCGCCCTTGATCAGAACATTCCTCGCGCCGAAGTCGCGCATCACTGACGCCGCGTCGTGGATATCGCTCTCGTTCTCGATCGCGACGCCCGAGATGCGCTCAGCTTCGGGAATATTGGGCGTGACGATGTCGGCAAGCGGGAAGAGCTTTTCTATAAGAGACCGAAGTGCCGCGTCGTCAATGAGGTCGAACCCGGAAGTCGAGCGCACCACCGGATCGACCACGATATTCTTTAGACTCCTTTCAGCAATTATCGCCGCGACCACTTCGATCACTTCGCGTGTCGGCAGCATTCCGGTTTTGACTGCCGCAACTGCGTAGTCATCAAGGATAGGAATGATCTGCTGGCGCACCGATTCCGCCGACTGATGCTCCGCTCCAAAAACTCCCTGCGTGTTCTGAAAAGTGATCGACCCAATAGCCGCCGTCGGGAATACTCCGAACGCGGCAAACGTCTTAACGTCAGCGAGCGTGCCGGCACCGCCGGACGGATCCACCCCGGCGATGGTTAATGCTATCTTTGTCATTGCCCGATTCTAACAAAATCGTTGAGGTATCTGATCGCCGCAAAACCTGCGGCGCCTGCTCCGGTTACCAAAGACTCGTTCGAAGCATCGATTCCCCCGACACCAACTACCGGAAACGGTGAGACAGACTCGCAGATCTCTTGAAGCGCATCGAGGCCGATCGGATCACCCTTGCCCGGCGTTGCGAAGACCGGTCCGATCATCACGTAATCAGCTCCCGCATCTTTCGCTGCGACCACCTCTGCCGAAGAATGAGTCGAAGTCCCAATAATGAAATCCGGCGGAACGGATCCGCGCACTCGCTCGACGGGCAAAGCGGTCGAAGTCAGGTGAACGCCATCGGCTCTGGCGGCGAGTGCAATGTCGAATCGCTCGTTAATGAAGAGTTTCGTTTTGCTGGATTTCGTCAGGACGGCGGCGTCTCTCGCAAGCTCGAAAAGAAGACGAGCCGGCAACTGCTTCTCGCGGATCTGCACGATCTCGATCCCGGCGGCAACTGCAAGGTCAACTGTTCGGAGGATCTGCGTCTTTTGAACCGAAAAGTTAGAGGGATCCGAAAGGCCGGGAGTTATCAGAAGCCGAAAGGGCGGAAGCGGAATCACTTCTGACCCTGGAGCATAGCCACACTCTGCTTGAAATTCGCGGCTTCCCAAAATGCGATCACGATATTGACGACACCCAAACCGGTCACGGCACCGCGAAACCAGGTTGATGTAACGGTCCGCTGGATAACGGGAAAGCCCGACTTGTCGGTGACGATCGCAAGCAGGTAGTTCTCCGACCAGTTGCCGAAGAGCATGTCCCAAGGGGCAAGGATCAAGTACGAGCCTAGAAGAAGGCAAAGTACAATAAAAAAGATGACGGTTAGTTTTTCAACCATTCCGCCACCGATTATATCCATTTTCTAGCTGTGCCAACAACAATCTAAGCAGCTATCGCCATATTTTTAAGCCGGTCGCGAACGTCACGGTAGTCCACGTTCTCGGCATAAACCTTCTCAAAATACTTCCCGGCCTCCGCGTATTCGCTTTCCGACTCGTGAACCACGCCGAGTTCGTACCACAACGCCTGCTTCTCATCGGCATTTAGATCGGGAATCTCGAGCGCACGCTGGTACCACTGCATCGCGAGCTTGGGCATTCCATTTTCCATGAAGGAGTGGCCGAGAAGATTCGCACAGTTGAAGAATCGTCGCGTACCGTCGGAGGCTTTGACGATCGCCGCAGCGTCCTGAAACTCTGCTATCGCCTGCTCGATCAGGCCCATTTCTTTGTATGCGATCGCCGTGTGATATTTCGTGTCGAAATCCGAGTCGTCCGCATCAGGCTCCTCAAGACCCAGTTCGTTGCGAAACTCATCAATATCAAAGAGATTATTTTCGACTACAGCTTCGGGCTCGGAAACATCCGTGCCTCCGGCCGGAACGCTCTCTACTAGGCCAAGCCCGACGAGGCTGCGAAGCTCGATCGACTCTTCAGTTTGTCCGAATTCTATTTCAAATTCCTCGATCGCCTTCTCGGCAAGTTCGGTGTAGCCGTTCTCTATGTAGAAGCGAATGCTTTCGGCTTCGCGTTGGCGGCGAGCCTCAGGCGAATTGTCGAGCGGAACGGCAGGCCCGGAAGACACCGCCTCGTCAGGCAGTTTGACGGCTATCTC
>JAQSDP010000057.1 GCA_029945985.1 bacterium
GACCTCGGCCGCGTGTGGCAGGCAGGACTCTTCATCGGCCTACTGCTCTGGCTGGTCCTCATCGGCAGGTCAGCGATTGCAGCGCTAAAAGACAAAGCCAACAACAAGTCGCTGATATTGCTGTATCTCGGCACGACCGCCGGCATCGCTCTCTTCTATTCCCCGGGTCTGTTCTGGGGAATGCGTTCACACCTGACCGTCGTTGAGTACTGGCGATGGTGGGTTGTACACCTCTGGGTTGAAGGGTTCTTCGAGGTCTTCGCGACGGTTGTGATCGCGTTCTTGTTCGCCAAGCTGCGTGTGATCCGAGCCGATCACGCGGCGTACGCGGCACTCCTTTCTGGTGCCATATATCTCAGCGGCGGAATTATCGGGACGCTTCATCACCTTTACTTCGCCGGCACCCCGACGATCGCTCTCGCATTCGGCTCCGTCTTCAGTGCACTTGAGATCGTGCCGCTCGTCTTTGTTGGCTATGAGGCTATTGAAAATATACGCCATTCAAAGGTGAGGCCATGGCTTGCCCAGTATAAATGGGTCGTATATTTCTTTGTCGCTGTCGCGTTCTGGAATCTGGTCGGCGCCGGAGTTTTCGGGTTCATGATCAACCCGCCGATCGCCCTCTATTACATGCAAGGCCTCAACACGACTGCGGTTCACGCACACGGAGCGCTCTACGGTGTGTACGGTACACTCGGCCTTGCATTGACCCTGTTCTGCTTGCGGGCGATGCAGCCGGAGCGAATCTGGAACACGAAACTGCTCGCGTTTGCCTTCTGGGCAATAAACATTGGCATGCTAATGGAAATACTTTTTAGCCTGCTGCCCATCGGCCTGCTGCAGACATATGAATCGATCTCGGTCGGTTACTGGTCCGCACGGAGTCCGGAATTTATGCAGACAAGCCTTATGCAGACGCTTCGATGGATGCGAATGCTCGGCGACACGGTATTCGCGATAGGCGCCGTAGCGTGGGTATGGTTTGCGGTGAACTTAATGATAACTAAGGGTCGGCGCCATCCGGCGCCGATCGTCGATCCGAAGCCGATAGAGATAATACCGGCGACGACGTAAAAGAGGTAACAATGAACATTGAATTGAATCGAACAGTAGGTCAGCAGGCGGCCGCACACCCGGCCTCAAAACGGGTCTTTGAGAAACTCGGGATAGATTACTGCTGCGGAGGCGGCACCTCACTTGGCGAAGCTTGCACACAGCATGGAATCGAATTTGATGAGTTAGCCCAGATGCTAAATTCGGAGGAGAGTCGTTCAGTGGGCGCCCGCGCCGCAGACCTCGACTTTCCGGGAATGTCGCTCGCCGCACTCTCCGATCACATCGTCCGCGAGCATCACGTCTTCACACGAGACGAGAACGAACGCATCACGAAGCTTCTGGAAAAAGTGTGTTCCGTTCACGGCGATAATCACCCGGATCTTTTCGAGATCCAGAAGATATTCGGAAGGATGCGGCTAGAACTCGAGAACCATATGCTCAAAGAAGAGCGAATGCTCTTCCCGTATATCTCGTTGATGGAGAGTTCCATCCGCTTTGGCCAGCCTGTTCCACCCGCACCGTTCGGCTCGACACAGAACCCGATAAAGGTAATGCTCGGCGAGCACGACGTGGCAGCCGAACAGCTGCGTGAAATGCGGCGTCTGAGCGGGGATTTCACACTTCCGGCAGACGCTTGTACTTCATACCGAACGCTTTACCAGGCTATGGAGGGTTTGGAAAAAGACCTGCACGAGCACATTCATCTTGAAAACAATCTGCTATTTCCAAAGGCGATCGAGATGGAATCGGCCGAGCCGTCTATGGTTGGTGAGGTGCGAGAGGGCCTGTGCAGCCATGAAAGCACGCATTGAATCACCCGATCAGATGCGCTCGTAGCGAACCCGTGTCCGCGATCAGGATCTTCCCTTTCTGAATGGAGATGACGTCTTGCTCGGCAAGGTTTCGGATGGTCCTGATCGCGGTCTCAGTTGTTAGCCCCGCCATTCGCGCGATGTCCTCGCGGCGGAGTGTGATCTTGATCGGCGGTGGGCCGGCCTCGGCTTCGAACAATCTGATCAGAACGCCGGCGATCCGCTGCTCAGCCGAGCCGCCCGCGAGCGTTTGGATAAGGCCGGTCTTCTGCCGCAGCATTTCCGAAAGCCACATCAGTACTGCAACGGTAAACTCGTGCGAATCACGCAATACATCGAAGAAATCATCGCGGTGAACAAGTAGAATTTGTGACGCCGTCATCGAATAAGCCGACGCCGGATATACGCGACCGTCTATGACCGGCGGTACGGCGAACATTTCCCCCTCACCGAAGATACCGATGATCACCTCTTTACCTGCCTCAGGAAACTGCACCATCTTCGCCTTCCCTTTAATTATGATCGGCAGAAAGTTGGCCGGCTCACCGGCAGCGAACAGCTCTTCGTTCGAATGATAGGTCCTCAGATTGCCCCTCGAAGTGAGCATCTTCTTGAGTTCGGGCGTAGCAGTTTTGAGAAGCGGCGTCATACCCAAAAGGTTGAAGTACTCCAACTCGTCGCGGAGACTACTCTACTGTCCATCCGGTACAGTCAGCTTTCGTCAGCGTAGGTTTATCGGCAACGATGGATTGACCGTTCCGGTCGGTTTCTCCTGTCACCTTGTACTCATATCCGAAGCACTCAGAAATTACGTATTCTTTTCCGTCAAACTTGTATACGGCAATACCTCCCGAGATAGCTGAGTCGTGCGCCCTGGTTTCGAGATCAAACAATCCGTTGGTCTTTGTCTTCCGAAGTTTGAACGTTTGAACCATACTTGCGGAGCCTATTTGCGCGAATCCGTTCCCCTCGCGCCGGTATATATGGAACAAGCAGTTCCCTACCGGAGCACAAGCAGTTTGAAATCCTAATTCCTGCCTGCCATCGTCGTCTACGTCCAGAAGTGCAACCTTTGCCTGCTTCTGATTGTATGCAGCCCATTCCATCCCTTCTCCCCAATCCAGATCGACGAACTGCCCGTCTAGATTCTCTCCTGCTAACCAGCGACGAATTAGGGGTTGAACGCTCTTTTCTTCCCACATTGTCATTTGTTCGTCGCTCGGGGGCTCACTCTCTGTGGCCACGGGGAGAGGCATGCTCGCATTTGTCACGTCGACAACTTCGGTAGCAGGAGCCTGGCAGGACGCTGAGATCAAGCATGAGATGAATAGTAAAATCGAAAGATACCACATGGTTCTAAATGATTCAGAAAGCCTCAAGATATTTCACGCCCGCACCGGTATTGAAGAAAACCACCGTCTCGCCGCCTTCGATGAATCCGCTTTCGATCAGCTTTCGCAGCGCCGGGAGACACGCGGCACCCTCCGGCGCGGTGAAGATTCCCTCCGCGGCTCCGATCTCGCCGACTGCGGCGACAAGTTCCGCATCGTCTACTGCGACGGCAGTGCCGCCCGACGCTCGGATGGCGTCGAGTATAAGAAAGTCGCCGATGGCCTTCGGTACACGCAGGCCGGAAGCGACCGTCGCGGCATTCTCGAACTCATCAGCGAACCGGTCGCCGTTTTCGAAGGCCCTGACTATCGGGGCACAAGTAGAGGACTGCACCGACACCATCTTCGGCCGCTTTGAGCCGATCCAGCCCATCTGCTCCATCTCGTCAAACGCCTTCCACATTCCGATCAACCCGGTGCCTCCGCCGGTTGGATAAAAGATAACGTCGGGCAATTCCCAGTTGAGCTGCTCGGCGAGTTCGTAGCCCATCGTCTTTTTGCCCTCGACACGATACGGCTCTTTCAAGGTCGAAACGTCAAACCAGCCCTCCGCGTCCTTTCGTTCGGCGACGATCTTGCCGCAGTCGGTGATCAGCCCATCGATGAGAGTGACGTTCGCTCCGGTTTGTTCGCACTCAATTATGTTCGCCTTCGGTGTGTCCGCCGGCATAAAAATGTGAGCCTCCATCCCCGCACGCGCCGCATAGGCAGCCATCGCACCCGCAGCATTTCCCGCCGAGGGGACCGCGACCTTTTTAACGCCAAACTCCTTCGCCATCGAGATCGCGGCCGTCATTCCGCGCGCCTTGAAGCTCTGCGTCGGATTCTGCCCTTCATCTTTGATGTAAAGGTCAAGACGAATCGGCAGCTTCGCCGCAAGCCGGTCAGCACTCAAAAGCGGCGTCCATCCCTCGCCGAACGAGACTATGTTCGCCCAATCTTCGACCGGCAGAACTTCGCGATATCGCCAAAGATTCGACTCGCGGTCGATCAGGGTTGAGGGCTTAAGCGTGCGCGAAGCAGATTCAAGGTCGTAGCGGACCAAGAGAGGCTTCCCGCAGTCGCTGCAGAGGTTCTGAAGCGTGCGTGCCTCGTGGTGTTTTCCGCACAAGGCACATTCGAGCTTAGTTACATTCATCTGTCTTTTGTCGAATACGGCATGGACGTATAATCTCACGCATGGGATTAGACTCCAATGGGATCAAATTTCTTCTTCATGCGAAGAACCTCGGCGCGGATCTTAGTTCGACCGCGACTATTGGACGGCAGATCGTCTTAGCTACGGCCGATGAAATTTCCAGCCTATTGTTGCGTGCCGGTGAAACGCCAACTGGAATCGAGGCGATCAAGGAACTGCTTGCTGAAGAGAATAGCTACAGCGAAGGATTACTAGACCTCTTGGGCGCCAGTTTGGTTGACTCGTTTGATGCCTCCAACTATGAAGGCGCGACCCTGATACACGATTTCAATGATCCGATACCGGAACTCGAGCGATTCGGTATGAGCCCTGCGACTTTGTAAAGTTCGATCCGTTCGACCACGATACTTCTTCCAAACAAATTCCTTGAAAAGGTTGTACGCGGCGCTGATGCCGAACGAGACGGTCCCGCTACGGACGCCCTCCTCCCAGCCGTATCTCTCCGGATACCACGCCTCGGCCGCGACAATACTCGACGCATAAGTACCCACTATCCGAGGAACCCCGATCACTCGATTTCCACGGCGGTTCCGAGCGGTGACGGGTGAAAGCAGCGCGTTCCTGATCTTCGAACCCGCGTTCTTCTTCTTGCTCAGATAGTAATGACTATCAAGCTTCAGCGCTTCATCCAAGCCGTAGGTCGTTGTCTGTTTGATAAGATTTTTCCCAAAGTTTGACGCTGCGCGCTTCCCGAATTCTTCCCACTGCCCGCCCCACTCGTCAGGCGAGTTTCGCCAGGTGGAGATCCCGGCCCCCACTATTTGCCGAGCAAGTGCAATCGGCCCGACCGTGGCGTTGACGTAACGCTTGAAGCGAGAACATACAGGGCGGGCGCAGCCTGGACATTCGGGGTCGGCGTCGGCGTCTGAGCGTTTATCGGTGAGAAAGTAGCGGAAAAAAACAAAACCGCTAAAAGTGTGATTGACTTCATGGTCATCTAGATAAGAGCGGCTTCAAGGCCGAAAATATATTCTCTGTCATAACTCGTGTGCCCTCCGCATTCGGATGTATTCCGTCGGCCTGGTTTAGCTCTCGCTTGGTAGCGACCCCTTCAAGCAGAAACGGCAAAAACTCGACGTCATGCTCATCGGCGAGATCGGGAAACGCATTGATGTAATCACGCGAATAATCCCCGCCCATCGTCGGGGGAGCCAGCATCCCACAAAGCAGTACTTTTACATTCTTCGCTTTCGCCTTGCGGATGATCTGGTCAAGGTTCGATTTCATCCGATTCACGGGCATCGCTCGAAGCAGATCATTAGCACCAAGCTCGAGGATCAGGATCTCGACGTTCTCCTGCCCGAGCACCCAATCCGCACGCTCGAGGCCGCCTAAGCTGGTATCGCCGGACACGCCCGCATTTATGACCTCGTAGTTGTAACCCTCAGCTTTCAATCTCTGTTGAAGAAGATACGGATACGACTCCGGCTCGGCCAAACCGAAGCCCGCAGTCAGGCTGTCGCCGAATGCGACGATCTTCGGGCTGGTAGAAACTGCCTCGGGAGTGATCAAAGGCCGAGCCGCGTTTCCTTGGGACCGTGCCGAGCCTGTTTCCGAACAGCCGGAAAGAATCGCTATCCCAAAGAAAGCTAAAAAAAGAATTGTTTTAGATCCGTACATCTGTCGCAGAACGAACGTCGAACGTTTATCGTATAGATACCGCGTGTTATTGAGATGCAGTTTTGCGGCCGCCGGCTCGATGCGAATCTCAACACTTAGTACCTTTATTCTGCGAAATATGATCACGCTTTCCAATCTGACGAAAACAGTTACCTCAGGCGTTGAGGAATTGACGATCTTGAACGACGTATCCCTCGCGATTCCCGAGGGCCAGTTCGTATCGCTCACCGGAGCATCCGGAAGCGGAAAATCAACGCTCTTGGGACTCATCGCTGGTCTCGACGCCCCCAGCTCCGGACGGATCACGATCGACGACGACGAAGTCACCGCGATGACGGAAGACGGGCTCGCCAAGTTGCGGAGCGAGAAGATCGGATTCGTATTTCAATCGTTCCATCTAATACCCAGCCTTACGGCGTTCGAAAATATTCTCATTCCAATGGAGATCATAGGTGCCGCGAACGCCAAGTCACGTGCCGTTCAACTACTGGACGAGGTCGGTCTCTCGGAACGCGGGCACCACTATCCCAATGAGCTCTCCGGTGGTGAACAGCAGCGCGTTGCGATCGCACGAGCCTTTGCCAACCAGCCGAAGATCCTGCTCGCCGACGAACCGACCGGCAACCTTGATTCCAAAAACGGCCAGCACATTTTTGATTTAATGGAAGACCTTCACCGTCAGCGGAACATCACGCTCGTGCTAGTCACTCATGACCCTGCACTCGCCGGGAAAGCTCAGCGACAGGTCGTTCTCCGCGATGGAATGGTTATCAGCGACGAGGTTAACCAATGAGGTTTATCCTCAACCTTACAGCTCGCGAGATCCGTTCATCCTGGAAGCGACTTCTATTTTTCTTCCTGTGCATCGCTCTGGGTGTCGGGTCGGTGGTCGCATTGCGGTCGTTGATCCAGAACCTGACGCGGGCGGTCGGGACGGATGCTCGGGCGTTAATGACGGCGGATATCGAGGTCAGCTCGACGAGCGATTTTGCCCCCGGAGACATAGCAAAGATTGAGGATGTTGTAAACACCTCCGGAATCATCGACGGCCGCAACGAAGCGATTACTACCGCGTCGATGGCACTTGCGGCGGATCCGTCGAAGCCTAACTCCCGCTTTGTCGAACTTAAAGGTGTGGAACCTCCCTTCCCGCTCGTCGGCAGTTTCGAACTCGACAGCGGGCAAGCTTTTGATCACAAGCTTCTCGAAAATAGTGGAGCGGTTGTCGCTCGGATATTGCTGGAAGATCTTGACGTGAAAATCGGCGACCGGATCAAGATCGGCGAGGGCGAATTCACCATTCGCGGATCGTTCGACCAGGAACCGGGCGGCTCAAGCGGCTTTCGTCTCGGAGCCCGCGTTTTTATCGAGAGAAAAGCGTTCGACGAAGCTGGAATAACTCGAAACTCGGGCCGCGTCCGCCGACGGATTCTCTATCGCACGGCAGATAATCCGACTCAGCTTGTCTCTGAGCTCCGCGACGCTCTCAAGGGTACGACAATTCAGGTCCAGTCATATCGCGAAACCCAGGAGAACATCGGCGAGCAATTCACTCGAACGGAGAATTATCTTGCGCTAACTGGACTACTGATCCTCGTCCTTGGCGGTGTCGGCGTTTGGAACGTCGCCCGCGCTTTCGTGGAACAGAAACGAAAGACCGTCGCCGTGCTGAAATGTTTAGGCGCCGGCGGAACTAAGATCATCTCGGTTTACCTTCTCCAAATCCTTACACTCGGCTTCGTCGGAAGTTTGTTCGGAGTCGTTCTCGCTCAAA
>JAQSDP010000058.1 GCA_029945985.1 bacterium
GTCAAACCACCATGTCAGGCGATCGTCGGGACAATACTTGAAATCGACGATCGCGTTCTCGTCGCCGTCGAATTGATCTCGATCGAACGCGTTGCCCGCCCGGTGCATCGTCGGTGTGTACGCGACTTCGGCTCCGGGATGGACCTTGGATGTATAGAACTTGGTGAATATCGCGGCCGACGAAACGCCGTCGAAACAATTGCCGTGATAAAGTATGCGAAGTTTCATATTGGAACGCGGACAAGATGGTCCGCCGCGTAGCAGGACGCGAAGGCGTCAATACGCAAAACATTCAAGATTAAAGACCGATGCTTCGGTCGTCAAGTGATGGAAATACGAATCGCACGGGAAGAAGACATTCCCGCATTGATTGAATTCAACCAAGCAATGGCTTTGGAGACCGAGCACAAAACACTTGACCATAATGTGCTAACCGCAGGAGTCACAGCCGTCTTTTCCGATCAGGCGAAAGGCTTCTACGTCGTCACTGAGGCATTCGGAGTCGTTGCTGCTGGCCTGATGGTCACTACCGAGTGGTCTGACTGGCGGAACGGGTGGTTTTGGTGGATACAAAGTGTATACGTAAGACCTGAACATCGCGGAGGCGGACTATACGGCCGGATGTACGAGTTTGTGAAATCAAAGGCCTCTCAGGCCGGGAACGTATGCGGCTTCCGCCTTTACGTTGAGAAGGACAATGAGAGAGCTCAACGTGTCTATGAGAAACTCGGAATGGAGAAGACGTATTATTTGATGTATGAGGAAGAAAACTAAAAACCGGAGCACCTGATCACAGGTTGCTCCGGTTGATGCTATGAAAATCGGAAAAATGGATCGAAAGCATAAAGAGGATTTGAGATTGGACTTAAGTTCAGCCTTTAATTGGATTATTGTTCACCCTATAAGAAGAAGCGTTTCGAGCCGTTCCGATTTTCAAAGACCGTAAATATTTGAGATTGGAGAAAAGACCCGACCTAGTCTTCGTGCCCACACTCGAAGATTTCCCCCAAGCAATCAGGCCTTTCCCCCAAACTTGTCAACATCGCAACTATCCATCCCCACCTTGTGTTCCTTCAGTTGTCCGCGATGTCAAAAACTTCCTTCCGAGTGACCTCTATAAAAGCAACGTCCGTGCCAAAATCGAAATACTGGCTAAACAACTCGCAAATTAGAGCGACGGTGACGACCGCCACCGATCTCCGTTCAAAACCATACGTTGGAGCCGTCTGATTTCGGTACGAACAACGAAAACCGAACACACAACAACGTTCGATTTTGATTCACTTTTAATCAATCGATGCGCCATGGTGTAATAATGCAAATGACGTGCATAAGCGAAACAAGATTTATTGAGATTTGCGAAGGCATTCGATCTGACCGTGATCTGATCATCAAACACAACCCGATCGGGTCGGAGGAGGAGATCCTGTTATGGATGCTTCTGAGCTGCCTGATCAGCTATCTGAGCGTTACGGATCAGGAGACTCCCTGCTTTACTGGCGTTCCGGACGCAAACGCCTATCGGGACGCTATTCTCTTTGTTTTGGACAGCCGGCGGGAAGACCGCTTTGACGCCAAGCCGCACATTGATAGGATGTTGGAAAAATGATCGTCGAAACATTCGTCCAAACAGCATTTCAGCAAAATACACGCGTGGTCTCGTGCGGAGTTACAGGCGAGGCGATGTGTATTGATCCCGGCGAACCGTCCGACGCCGTGCAAAACTATCTCCGCGATAACGGGCTCGAGCTCAGAGCGATCGTCCTCACTCACGGACATCTCGACCACATCGGCGGAACGGCAGCCCTGAAGCAGGAATTTCCAACTGCCGAGGTGCTGCTTCACGCTGAGGAGGAAGACCTCTACACTTCCTTGCCGCGGCAGCCGCTGCTGATGGGTATTCAGCCGCACCAGCTCGCAGCGATGGGCATGGACTACGAAGACCCGCCAAAGCCGACCCGATTTCTAGAACATGGCGAGGCGCTTGAGATCGGGAAGCTCAAATTTGAGATCCGCCATTGCCCGGGACACACACTTGGGCATATAGTCCTTGCGGAACACGATCAAAAAACTGTCTTCACAGGAGACTGCCTCTTTAGCGGAAGCATCGGCCGAACCGATCTGCCAGGCGGAAATTATGACCGGCTGATCGCATCGATCAACGCCCAGGTGATGACTCTTGGAGACGATTTCAAAGTGATGTGTGGTCACGGCCCCGACACGACAGTGGGGCTCGAAAGGGAAATGAATCCTTTCCTGACCGGCCAGTATCAACTTGGTCGCCAATAGCTCGAAACTGAAAATTCAACACCGGCGAAAAACAAACTGACCCATTGCACACGACTTGGAGAATAAGATGCGAAAAATGATCTCTTTTCTGTTTCTTGTCAGCATTCTGACATCGCTCGCGTTCGCCCACGGTAACGACAGTCATTTCCCCAGGTCACAGGACGTCACGGTCAAGACTACTAAGATCACTGGCAATGTTTATATGCTGCAGGGACGCGGCGGGAACATCGGAGCCATTGTCGGCCCCGAAGGCATACTGATCGTTGATGACGACTACAAAGCGGTTAGCCAGAAGCTTGCGGCGGCATTAAAGGAACTCGGCAGTGACAAACCGCGCTTCGTGCTGAACACGCATTGGCATGGCGACCACACCGAGGGCAACGAGTTTTTTGGGAAGGAGTCTACGATCGTCGCGCACATAAATGTCCGTAAGCGTCTCATGGATCCACCGACGATATTCGGACAAAAAACGGCTCCTTATCAGTTATTCGCATTGCCGATCGTCACTTATACCGAAAGCATGACGATCCACCTCAACGGCGAGGATATCCGGCTCGTACATTACCCGAACGGTCATACTGACGGTGATACCGTCATATTCTTTGAGAAAGCCAATGTCGTCCACCTCGGAGACGATTTCTTCACCGGTAGATTCCCGTTCGTAGACCTCGACAGCGGCGGGAGTGTTCAGGGACTGATCAACAACGTGGCCTCGCTGATAACCAAGATTCCGACCGACGCGAAGCTGATCCCCGGCCATGGCCCGGTCTCGACCCACGCAGACCTCAAGGCTTATCACGCAATGCTCCTCGAATCCTCAAAGATCGTCACCGACGCAATGAAGGCGGGCAAGTCGCTCGAAGAGATACAAAAAACGGGCCTCCCCGAAAAGTTCAAGGAAGCCGGCTCCGGGTTCATCAAGACCGAAGCATGGATCGCCACCGTTCACCGAAGCTACTCGATGAAGTAATTTTAGCGGGTAAGTGTCCGGACCGCCTCGACGGCCGTCTGCATCTTAGGGTCGAGCTCGAGAGCCCGGCGATAGTTCGTCAAGGCGTTCGCCTTATCGCCTTTCTTTAGAAAAGCTTCGCCCAAGCTGTCGCACGCATTCGCTGACGTTGGGTGGAGTTCCACATTCAGTTTGAACACCTCGATCGCTTCATCAACCCGGTTCTGGTTCAAAAGGAAATAGCCAGCATTGTTCACGCGCGTCTCGAGCTCAAAATACCTGTGGGCCGGATTTGCTTTGAATTCGCGGAGTCTACGCGCGAAGGTTGCGATGTCTAAAGTCGCCCTCGCATCGGCTAGGATCGTGTCAAAGCTCATCGCCGGTTTGTAGTTCACGATCGCTTCCATCGCCGGATCGCGGCCGTTTTGGTACGCGTCGGAAGTGAGATCCGCAGCGACATCAGGAGCTTTCCATTTTCGTGTATCTCGCGGATCGGCATCTTGCCACCACAGCGTCGAAGCGCGGATCTGCAATTTGCTATTGGGCAATTCGATCGGGCCCGCGTCGCCGTAGTGATTCGGCGAGGCCGCGGTCGGCTCACCGACAAAGATCGCATTCGTATATTTTTCCAGCTCGTTGACAGTGTTCTGAGCCGCCGAAAATGTCTCGCGGCCAATGATCACAAAGAAATGGCCCTTCGTGTTCAACCGCGACTTGATCGCCCCCAGTGTTAAAGGCAGGTTCAGATAATTGTTGCCGCCGCCGTTCATGCGAAGGTCGATAACCAGTTTTTCAACTGTCGGCGTCTTCTCAACGTACTCGAACACCCTATTAAAAAATGCTTCTACCGTCTCGTTCGACTTGTTCTGAACCGCATTGAACTGGACAAAAAGGGTCTTCGTTTCCTGCACGTGTTCTAACCAGAAGTTATTGGTCGGGTCTTTTAGCCAAAGCGGCCTCAGGATTTTTCCGTCGCGTGAGTCAACGAGAGCTTCGGACCCGTTGCGAAGGTCGGCGGGCTTGGCAGTTGCCCGGATCTCTGCCGTTCGTTCGGCTCCGTCCTTCAAAACGACGATCTCGGCCTTGTCGATGCTTTTAGCGACCTTCAGCGCGTGCAGAACGCGCGGACTTGAGAGTAACCAGCAACCGATGTCCTTGATCCCCTGTTCGTTATCACGCCAGACAATGTCCGATACGCGTCTAAAGATTTCGGCGGCAGGTACGCCGTCGATCAAAACAACCTTTCCACCATTTATGGCCGCGAGATCACTCGACGCCTTAAGAACGTACAAGCCGTCCTCGAACATATAAAACTGAATAGGATAAACGCCCGGCGCCAGAAGAAACGGAGCACTCAGAACACCCGTATGTCCGTCGCCGACCATCGCTACGATCCGCATAAGCTCGACAACAACTTCGTGGTCGGCAAGGCTCGGAATTCGTTGGTCCAAGCTGCGTACGGCCGATTCAAAGTCTGCCTTCGTCATCTTGTGAAAAGCGTTCTTATGAGTCGCGGGAAGCCGTTCAGCCAGGAACCGAAGATCTTCGCGCCACTTCTCAGCGTTCATCCGAGGGATCGTCCCGGATTGGGGCGGCGTTTGTTGGGCTTGGACGATAGCGACGGCGAAAATGCAGGTGAAAAAAAGCAGGACGCGATGGATTTTCATAAACACACTTCTCCAGTTTCGGTCGGGTACTAATCACGGAACACCGCTCAGTAGCGATTTGTGACTAGATTAGAGAAACGGTCATTGAAAGCGGAAAGTTCCAAACAAAAACGGCGGCTCCGAATCGGAAGCCGCCGCTGATCGCAATATCGGTCTGAAGCTAAGCTATCGTCACGTCCTCAGAAAGATAAACCTCCTGAATCGCGTTGAGCAATTCGACGCCTTCGCTCATGGGACGCTGGAACGCTTTGCGGCCTGAGATAAGGCCGGAACCGCCGCCACGTTTGTTGATGACGGCGGTTCTCACCGCGTCAGCCAGATCGCTTTCACCCTTCGACTCTCCGCCGGAGTTGATCAGCCCGGCCCTTCCCATGTAGCAGTTCGCCACCTGATATCGCACAAGATCGATCGGGCTATCGCTCGTTAGTTCGCTGTAGATCCTCTGGTCAGTCTTTCCGTAGGCGCTTTCGAGACCGAGAACGTTATAGCCACCGTTCCGTTCCGGCAGCTTCTGCTTGATAATATCTGCCTGAATCGTGACGCCAAGATGATTTGCCTGGCCGGTGAGGTCGGCCGCGGTGTGCATGTCGCCTTCCTTGGTCTTGAATTTATTGTTACGCAGATAGCACCACAGGATCGTAGCCATACCCAACTCGTGAGCATAGGCAAACGCCTCCGCGACCTCGCCGAGCTGCCGCGTGGATTCATCTGAACCGAAATAAATCGTCGCCCCGACCGCGACCGCTCCCATATTCCGGCATTCATCCATGTTGCCGAACATTACTTGGTCAAATTTGTTCGGATAGGTAAGGAGCTCGTTGTGGTTGATCTTCACAATAAAGGGGATCTTGTGAGCATATTTGCGGGCGACGGAGCCGAGAACTCCATAGGTAGACGCGACCGCATTGCAACCGCCTTCGATCGCGAGCTTTACGATATTCTCCGGATCGAAATACTTTGGGTTTGGAGCGAACGACGCACCCGCTGCGTGCTCGATGCCTTGGTCGACCGGCAGGATCGACAGATAACCGGTACCCGAAAGCCTTCCGTTTGAATACAGAGTCTGCAAACTGCGCAGCACCGCGGGCGTTCTGTCCGAGTCCATCCATACGCGGTCGATAAAATCGGCGCCCGGTAGATGCAGGTCTTCTTTGCTAATAGTTTTCGATACGTGTCCGAGCAGCGAGTCCCCGTCGCTGCCGAGATATTCCTGTATCTTGCTGAATTCCAGTGACATATTCGGCTCCTAAATGATCGTTATTAATGCTGTAAAACCTAAGATTGTAGCATACCAACGGCATGCTCTGAGCGCGCGAAAAAGGCGTCGACCCGAGGGGTCGACGCCTGGAGCTGCGGCTAGGTTCGGCTTCTAGTCAACCAGATTTCCGTCGGCGTCGAGGATCCGAAGCGTCGAGCCCCAGGTCGGAATCTCTTTCAGCTTCGGTTCGATGACGCTGCGGTCGCCGACGATGACGATCGCCATACGGTCGGGGTCGAGATACTTCTGTGCGACACGATTTACGTCACCGAGCGTTACGCCGTCGATCTTCGCGATGTAGTCGTTGAAGTAGTTGTCAGGCAAACCGTAGACCACAAGGTTCGAGAGCTGGCCTGAAATGTTTCCGATCGTCTCGAAACCTGCGGGGAAGCGGCGGATGATGCTTTGCTTGTTGTGATCAAGCTCGCGTTGAGTTGCCGGAATGCTTCCGCGGATGCCGTTGAGTTCCTTCATAAACTCGACGATGGCTTCTTTAGTTACCGCCGTTTGGATCTCGCCGCCCGCACGGAAGGGGCCGGGGCCGCGTCGATACGTGAATCCGCTGTTCGCCCCGTAAGTGTAACCCTTGTCTTCTCGCAGGTTCATCGAGATACGAGACGTAATGCCGCCGCCAAGGATAGCGTTCATCACCTGAATGGCGTGGAAATCAGGATTCGTACGATCAACACCGACCTGGCCGATGGCGACCGTCGACTGAGCCGCACCCGGACGATCGATGATGTAGATGCCCGGTTTATCGAGCGGCTTGATCGCCGGAAGCTGCGCCGCCGGAACATCGCCTGCCTTCCAACCACCGAACGCAGATTCAATTTTCGACTTCAGCGCCTTGCTGTCGAAGCTGCCAACTACTATCAGCGTGCCGTTATTTGGACGGAAGTTTGAGCCGTAGAAGTTTACGAGGTCGTCGCGACTGATCGCCTTGATGGACGCTTCGTTGTTGTCGCGGCCGTACGGGTGATCGCCGTAGAGAACCTTGTTGAACACGACGTTCGCGATGGCACCCGAGTTCGCTCGCTGCTGACGCAACCCGACTATCTGGCGCGCCTTGATGCTCTCCAGCTCGGTCGCCGGGAACGACGGATTCAGCACTATGTCCGAATAGATGTCGAGAGCGGCATCGAGATTTTTTCTCAGGGTCGCAAGTGAAACATTGGTCGAGTCCCAACCCGAACCTGCGTTCACGTTGGCGCCGATCGCCTGAAGCTGATTTGCGATCTCCGCGGCCGAACGCTTCGTCGTACCGTCGTCCAGGAGGGTTGACACCATTCCGGCAACACCAGTCTTGCCAACTGGCTCGCTGGCTTGGCCGGTCTTGAGAACGAGGTTCATGGAAACGATCGGCAGCTCATCCTGACGGACCATCCAAACTTCCAAGCCGTTGGCGAGCTTTGTCTTCTCGATAGCGGGAAGTGCAAACTTTGGGTTCGGTCCGGGTTTAGGAAGCTTCGCCGCCTGAGCATCGATCCTCGCCTGATCCTTTTTCTCCGACTTCACCGACGTCGTCTGATCTGCTTGACGCGGACCACGGGCTGTCTGAACGGCCGCGCGTGGCACGTATGAAAGCACTAGCCGATTCGGCCCGAGATAGGTGTTTGCAACACGCGAAACGTCGGATGCGG
>JAQSDP010000059.1 GCA_029945985.1 bacterium
CCATCTGATCGGTAACGGCCTGCGCTTCTTCAAACATGGGCCCGCGAGCCGCAGGAAATTCCTCCGACTGTGAAACCGTTGCCGCTTCACGTTCCGACGACTGAAAAACGGTGAAAGCGATCAGGCCGCCGAACACAAGCACCAGGCCGCCCATCACATAGGCAAGATTCGGCAGCAGCAGCCGCCGATACCACGGCTCGATCCCCGCCACCGAAATCGCAGGCGCGGTGACACGTTCTTCCACCGGCCCGGCATCTGCGTTCAGCGCAATGAGGCCCGACAGGATGCGGCGGCAGCGGTCGCAATCGGCAAGGTGCGACATATACAGCGCCCTCGATTTCTCGGGCATCGCATTCTCAGCGAATGCAGTTAACCCATCGGCATCGAGATGGACCTTCGGTTTCCCCGCAGGCACGCCTCCCACGAGCACGCCTCGGCCAGCTTCGCCAGTTTTGCGAAGCAGCGAGTCCATCTCCTTGTCGAATTCGAGTTCCATCTCTTATTTAGCCACAGAGTTCACAGAGCAGTTTTTCGGATTTCGGGTGAAGATCGAAATACCTGCAGCGGCTGCAGCTAGGTACTCCGGTTTTCATTCCGCTTTCCATCAAATCCTCTGTGTCCTCTGTGGCCAGGTTTTCGCTACCCACAATTAGAACGCCTCAAAACCAAAAATCTTGCACCACAGCCAACGCGATCAGCGTGGCGAACATCTTCTCAAGGCTAAGCCCAAGTTTCGCAGCGGTTTCCGCGAGGTGCCGCTTCACTTCCGTCTCGCTCCATCCGTGAGTTTTTCGCAGCTCTTTTTCCACCGATTTCCGGATCTCATTTTGTATCCGCACAAGCTTTCGGCTAGCGGTAGCTTCGTGATATCCGAACGTTGCGGCAATATCTTTCAACTTTAGATCGTCGAAATAATACAGCTTCACGATCAAACGGTCCTGATCTTCGAGAGCAGCAACTGCGGTGCTCAACGCCGCCGCGACATCGTCTGACGTCCGCTTCTCGGTCAGCAGATCTTCCGGGCTCGCCGTGTGATGCAGCACCTGATCGTTCCCAGTGTGGTTCGACGATTCTTCAGCAAGGTTTTCAAACTCGCGGTCTTCCTCGATCTGAACGAACTTCGACTGCTTCCGAAACTGGTCTATAGCAAGTTGCGAACACACTGCCCGCAGCCATCCCGCCAAACTCCCGCGGCCCGAATAATAGGCAAGCTTGCTCTTCTTATTTCCGTCCGCATCCTGCCGAAGGCCGTACAATTCTGCCCAGATACCGCTCGCCAGGTCATCAGCATCTTCCGAATTCGCCGAGATCTTCCTGGCCGCTGACTTCACCGTGGAATCAAAATTCGCGACCAGGTCTTCCCAAGCCTTCTCATCACCCCTCTCACACGCGATTATCAAACAAAGATCGTCCGCCCGAAGCTCATCGACAAACGCCGAGATCTCACGGCGCTCGGGCTTTTCATCGTGATTGAAAAGATATTTGCCAAGAACCTTATCCACCCTCGGCCGCAGCTCCGCCGCCGTCACCCCACGCGTATCCGCCGCACGCGACAGCAGCCGCGACACGCCGTCATCGATCGCAGAACTGTGTTTTTCAGCCGCTTGGATCATCCGGGGAACAGCAGAGCAGTTTACCACTTATCAGATGTACCCCGGAACCCGATAGTTTGTACGGCCAGCCGGACTTCGGTTAGCACGTCCAAAGAAAATGTTGACCCTTCACGGCGTTTGAGATAACTTTTAGTTAGTTTCCGAACAACTGACACTAATATTTCTAAGGAGGACGTTCTTGATGAGAATGGTGCGGCGCTTTTTCCCCTCGGGTCTTGTTCTAATTGTTTCTTGCCTCATCTTCCCATCGGCAGCGTACTCATACGACCTGTTCTTCCCGACCGTCTCGATCGTAGAAACGCCGCGTGACGGCGGCATTCGCGAGGAAATTCCGAAGAAATATCTTGCCCGTTACGAGCGATGGAAAGCGGAGTTGCTTTCTACCGATTTCGGCCGTCAGCAGTGGGAAGCCTACGCGCACAACAACGGTTTCGTGCTGATCATCAAGATGAGCGGAGCCAAAGGCAAAGGAGCGGGCACCGATAATTTTGAGTGGGATCGCCAAGGCAGCTTCGTTGGCGCGACCATAACCCTGGGAGATAAGATCGACAACGGATATCCAAATCCGATCTATTACCCGGTGCTCAACTCGCTTTCCGCGGACCAGTCATCATATCTGATCAGCGGCCGCATCTTGGCCGCGACAAAGCTGTCGCATGAACTCAGCCACGTTGCTCAGGCCGCGACCGCCAGCCGCGAGCTGATCGAGAAACAGAGCAAGCTGATCCCCGAATATACATCGATCTTTCTCAAAAATGGTCACAACACCCGCGACCAAAAACTTGTCGAACTTGAAGAGGAGATCGGCGGGACCCCCATCGAGATCTGGGAGAGCCGCGAATATTGGAGCGAGGTTACCGCGATGAAGTTCCTCAGCGAACGCATCAAGGACGAATCGTACTACTGCTTTGTCTTCAACAAGATTCGCAGCAACGTTACAACCTACGCCCGCGAATACGTCGACCGCTTCGAACCTGCAGCGATCGCCCCATGCGGGAAGTAGTATTTAAATTGCCTCCACCTTTAGGTGGAGGTGTGAGAGTTCAAGAAGTGATGAGGCTTTATGCGAATGTCTGCATTCGCATAAAGCCTCTTTGTATGGTCCATGTAGCCCACTAGCTGAAGCTAGTGGCAATTGAGAAGAGGTCACCGCTTCGAACCTGCAGCGATCGTCTCCTGCGGGAAGTAGTATTTAAATTGCCTCCACCTTTAGGTGGAGGTGTGAGAGTTCAAGAAGTGATGAGGCTTTATGCGAATGTCTGCATTCGCATAAAGCCTCTTTGTATGGTCCATGTAGCCCACTAGCTGAAGCTAGTGGCAATTGAGAAGAGGTCACTCGACAACCAACTTCCCGTGCAGCATATTCATCCCGCAAGTAAACGGAAACTCGCCCGCCTTATCCGGCGTGAATTCGACCGCAGTCGTCTTAAATGCCGGCAGATCTCGAGCGATACCAAAATCGCCGAGTATCACCTGCTCGCTGCATGACGATGTTTCGTCGCGATAAAAATTCAGCCGCACCGGCGATCCGCGTTTTACTGCAATAACATCCGGAGAGTATCCCCCCTTAACCACCACATCGATCTCCTGTACGCCGCCCGCGTTCACCGTCGCCGCGACCGATTCACGCTCGCCGAAAAAGTACCACAGCACCAGAGCGATCAAGCTGACACCGGCTAAAACTACAATGATCTCTGTCGTATCCATTTACGCCCTCCTTGTGTCGCGAAAGTTTCGCAGCCGCAGACTGTTCGTTACCACTGAAACGCTCGACAGACTCATCGCCGCACTCGCGATGATCGGAGACAGGAGCCAGCCGAATAGCGGATAAAGAGCTCCGGCCGCGATCGGAATTCCGATCACGTTATATATGAACGCCCAAAACAGGTTTTGCTTCACAGTCCGAATGGTCGCCTTCGACAATCCGATCGCGGTCGTCACTCCCCGAAGGTCGCCGCGGATCAGCGTTATGTCGCTCGCCTCGATCGCGACGTCAGTCCCGGTTCCTATCGCGATGCCCACGTCGGCTTGAGCAAGTGCCGGCGCATCATTGATACCGTCACCCACCATCGCGACGGTTCGGCCTTCAGCCTGCAGCCGTTTGATCTCGCTTGATTTCCCGTCGGGCAAAACCTCGGCGATCACTCGGTCGACACCAACTTCTTTCGCGACGGCATCCCCCGTGCGTTTGTTGTCGCCCGTCATCATCACAACCGTCAGGCCCATTCGCTTGAGTTCGGCGATCGCGACCTTTGATTCCTCTTTCACCGTATCAGCGACAGCGACGATTCCCGCGAGCTTTCCATCGACCGCCGCGAACATCGGCGTCTTGCCTTCGTTCGCAAGTCGGGTCAACGTCTCGGTCATCCCCGCATCAACGCTGATCGAACGTTCGCGCATCAGGCGTTCGTTACCTAAAAGAACCGATCGCTCATCAACCACTGCCTCAACACCCCGTCCCTCAACCGCATTGAACTTCTCCGCACGCACCAGTTCAAGTCCGCGTTCCTTCGCACCGGCAACGATCGCCGACGCTAGAGGATGCTCGCTCGAATCCTCGGCCGACGCTATCAGCCGCAACAACTCGTTCTCGTCAAAGTCGAACGCGACCACATCCGTCAAACTCGGCTCGCCTTTCGTGATCGTTCCCGTCTTGTCGAGCACGACCGTGTCCAGCTTGTGCGCCGTCTCCAAACTGTCGCCGCCCTTGATCAGAATTCCAAGCTCGGCTCCCTTTCCGGTCCCGACCATGATCGCCGTCGGTGTTGCGAGTCCGAGTGCACAGGGGCAAGCGATTATCAGCACCGAAACAAAATTTACCAGCGCCATGGTGAAGCGGACCTCAGGCGAAGCCGCAACGAACCACACGACGAACGTCGCGATCGCGATCGAAATAACGACCGGTGTAAAGATGCCGCTGATCTTATCCGCGAGCTTTGCTATCGGTGGCTTCGACCCTTGCGCATCGCGTACGAGCTGGACGATCTGCTGCAAGGCCGTATCTTTCCCAACCTTCGTCGCACGAAAATGAAACGCACCGGTCTTGTTCATCGTCGCCGCGAAGACCTCGTCGCCGGCCCGTTTCTCCACGGGAATACTCTCGCCCGTCAGCATCGATTCGTCGATCGCCGACGAGCCCTCGGTCACTATACCATCGACGGCGACCTTCTCTCCAGGCCGCACCACAACGATGTCACCCTTCAACACGGAATCGGTCGCAACTTCAATCTCCTCACCATTGCGGATCACCGTCGCAGTCTTCGGCTGCAACCCGACCAGCTTGCGGATCGCCTCGCCCGTCCGCCCCTTCGCACGCGATTCAAGCAAGTTCCCGAGCAGGATAAGGGCAATGATCACCGCCGCCGCCTCAAAATAGACCGGTATGGTGCCGGCGTGGTCAGCATGTCCGGCTGTCGCAAACCAGGACGGGAATACAGTTGCGGCCACCGAGTAAATGAACGCCGTACCCGTGCCAACCGCGATCAGCGTGTTCATATCCGCCGCACGGTGCTTGAATGCAGCCCACGCACCTGTATAGAAATGCCGTCCGGAATAGAGCACGACAGGTGTCGTCAGTATCAGCTGCAGCCAGTTCACGCCCTTAAAGTTCAGCCACGATATCGTGCCGTGGGACATGGCGATCACGAGCACCGGCACCGACAGAACCGCCGCAACGATGAACTTGCGTTTAGCCGTTGCGTATTCCTCAGCATGCGCCTTCTCGAGCAGATCCTCACCATCGTCGTCTGACGATTGAGGATGCGCGTCGTAACCGGCACTGCGAACCGTTTCCACCAGCGCATCGACATTCGTGGCGGTCGGATCGAAGCTTACCGTCGCCCGCTCTGTCGCAAAGTTCACCGACGCCGAGTTGACGCCAGGCTGCTTTGCAAGTGTTTTCTCGATGCGATTCGCACACGCCGCACATGTCATGCCTGTGACCGGCATATCCACCCGCTCGTCCCCGATAGTCCGTCGAACGTTATGACCAACGTTCTTTGTCTCGGCTTTCGAAGTGTATTTGAGCGGATTCTGTCTGAATGTCTCCAGGCAGATCTTAGAACAGAAATGATAGGTTTCGCCCATATGCACTTCCATCGCCGCCGCATTTGCCGGATCGATCTGCATTCCGCAAACCGGATCCGTAACTGTCACTCGTTCTCTCGTGTCGATTGTCTTCATGATTCGACTCTCCAAATTAAACCTTCCCCTTGTTCGTTCACTCCGGCAATCTAGCTCACCGGGAAACCTGCGTCATCAAGAACCTTCGCAAGTTGATCTCGCGTGATATCCGCCTCATGCCCGACGGTCACCTGCTTCGTGGCGACGTCAACGTCCACTTCCGATACGCCCGGGACTCGTCCAAAAGCGTTCTTGATCGCGTTGGCACACCCGCCGCAAACGATGTCGGGTGCCGTTAATGTCGTTTTGTTTGATTGCGTGTTCATATTTATGTCCTTCCCTTTAATTGATACCTTCCCTGGTTCGTTCCTTCCCATTGTTCGATCTAATTTCGTTTCAGCCCCGAAGTCCGCGCCGGATGTTCGATGTGCGAACCCTCGATCAATCCGCAGACATGGCCTTCGGACTCACGCATCTTCTCCCACTGCTTCAACTCGGCCGCCAACTCATCGCGGTAGAGCATCATCTGCCGTATACGCTCGTCCAGATCCTGAAGCCTGCCCTTGACCTTTGCCCTTACATGCCCGCAAGGGTTCTCGCCCGATCGCTTGTGGTCGATAAGTTCGCGGATCTCGTCCAGCGAAAACCCGAGCATCTGCGCTTTCTTGATGAACGAAAGCCGCTCAAGGATCGAGCCGTCATAGACGCGATAGCCGCTAGCGGTGCGAGAGGGGCGATCGATCAGCCCGCTCTTCTCATAAAACCGCAGCGTCTCGATCCCCACGCCGCTCCGCTTCGACACCTCGCCGATCTTGTACAGCGACGCATCCTGTGTCTTCATCTGGCTAATCATTTCGTCATCTCCTCCGAACCAACAACTACATCATAAACTATGGAGTCAACTACAGAGTCAAGCGTTTATTTTCGGTTTGTGATGCAGGCATTTTTCCTGCAGAAAAGCGCGGTGCAGGGCGTCCAATTCGTGCTGCGACGTTTCGGATCGCGGCGGCAAGATCGGAAAAATCGAGAGCTAAGACTATTCCGGACGGACTGGCAAGTTTGACCACAATTTCCGCGTGGACGTTTTGAGATCTCTGGAAACGTCCGCCTAAACGTTGACCGCATCAACCGCATCAGGTCACAATTGAAGGGCACAATTCCAGATATCAATCTGAGGAAAATCATTTGAAGAGTCTTGCCGTTCTCCTGATCGCCTTTGCCCTCTACGCCTGCGGTTCGAATGAGCCTCCGTCTGAACGCCCTGTCTCTCAGGCCACAAGCCCTCCGCAGCAGCCGAACAGCACGGACATAGCCGCCAAAGCCCCGGAACCGACTCCGGCAGGTGCTGAGGGCGAACCGTCAAACGTGATGGAGTTCTTTGCCGTACTGCCCGAAAAATACTTCACGCTCGAAGGCTGCGACCGAGCGACCGATAAGGACTGCAAGAAGGCCCGAGCCGAGTATCTAAAGACCTTTACCGAGGTTTCAGATATCAAAAATGGCTATTTCAAGGGCGGCTGCGACGGCGCACAAAGCTGCATCGAAATGGCCATCTTCAAACGCCCCGACGGCCGCTATCTCGTTAGCGTTGCTACATTTGCGGAGATGATCAACGAATTTCATTTCCTCGACTACGCCGCCGGACAGTGGCGTGATGCCTCAGCCGATGTGCCCGAATTCAGCTCGAAGAACTGGTACGAACTCCCGCGAGTCGGCACCACGATGCCGGTCTTCGCAAAGAAGGTCATCGAAAAAGGCTCAGATTACGAAATTACAGAAAAAGGCCGAAAACTGTACGACCTCACCTGGAAAGACGGCAAGTTCATCAATAAGTAAAGTTGTAACCGTAGAGAACGCGGAGTCGCAGACCAACCTATGAAATTCTCAAGGATTCTACATTCACCTCTCACCACCGGCCTCATCTCGCTGCGCCTCTGCGTCTTAGCGGTGATCATTTCCGCTTCCATCGCGGCGCAGACGACGGCACCTGGCGGCCCCGGCCAAGACGCCCAATGGCTCAGCGCCGGTAAACAGGCTATTG
>JAQSDP010000060.1 GCA_029945985.1 bacterium
GACCCTGAAACCCATCTGATCCCGATCGCACTGCAGGCAGCCGCCGGCATTCGAGAGGCGGTCGACGTGTTCGGTAATGATTACCCGACGCGTGACAACACGTGCGTTCGCGATTATATCCACGTCATTGACCTCGCAAGGGCTCACATCCTCGCTTTAGAGGCGCCGTCACCCAGCCGGGTTTACAATCTTGGTTGCGGCGGCGAAGGATATTCGGTTAACGAAGTGCTCGAAACGGCCGAGGCCGTTACAGGACTTCCGATCAAGCGGAGATTTGCGCCAAGACGGCCCGGAGATCCTCCGACTCTCATCGCCAGCAGCGAACTGATAAAGCGGGAACTGGGATGGGAGCCGCGGCACCAAGATCTCTCCGACATCGTCGGGTCCGCGTGGTCCTGGATGCAGAAAAAGCATTCGCATGAAGCCGAGGGAATGTAAGTCCCTGACCGACGCAGCCCAGAATCTACAATGCCCACTCAAGCGATGGTGCTGGAGAGATGGCGTGCCCGATCTCACCGATGCTCTCGACGGGATCGTTGATGTACGAGTGGTACTTTGCGACCAGCGGCGAAGGCTGCCACCTCGGTCCGACTTTTTCGCGATTCAGGTGATATAGCCCGAGCTCGAGGTAATAGTTCTCCAACGGATCAGTGCCGAAGCGGTAGCGCCAGTCGATCATGGTAAACATGGGAAACCAAGTGTAGCCTATGATCGGGATGCCCGCCGTACGCAGCTCTTTCACGACAGACACGCTCGATTCGAGCCAGCGCTCCCGAACTTCGTTGGGTCCGACGGCGCTCGTTTCAGTTATCATCACCGGAGCCTTGTAGCGTTCGTAGTATTTCGTGATGAGTTCTGCAAAACCTTCTCCTTCCTGCTCCGTTTCGCGGTAGGCCAGCCGCCCCTTTTTGTCGATGTACAACTGCCGGGTCGACCATTGCGGGTAAAAATTGAGGCCAATCACGTCGATCTCGCAGCGGCTTTGTTCGAGTTCGACAAGCGAGTCCGGGATTGCCCCATTTCTAACTAACCACGAGAAAAGCTCATGATTGTGGTCAAGCCGGCCGGATATCAGATCGAAACACAGGAACCCCCGCATTTCTTCTTCACGCGCAAGCGAACGAAGGTCATCGCTTACGGTACGGTTCAAACCCGTCGCCTCCACATAGACCATCACGGCCGACGGGTCGATTTGCTTTATATTCTTGACGGTGCGGACAATGCCCTTCGCCAGTTGAAGCATTATCCGAATGTAGCCCTTGTCGCCTTTGAGATAGGGAGGCCACAACCCGCGAAGGCCGCACATCATCGAATTAATGATCGGCTCATTAAGGGGCGTGTACCAATTGACTAAATGTTTGTAACGGCTCGCAAACTCAGCGGCGTAATCCGCCACGTACCTCGGGTAATCACGATGAACGAACTCCCGTTCAAGCCATAGCGGACAGCCATAATGCATCAAATCGATGATCGGCCGCACCTTATATTTCTGGACCAGGCACGAGATGACATCGTCGGTCCACGCCCAGTCGTACTTCCCCGGAGATGGCTCGACTCGGTACCACGGCACTCCCCATCTAACGGACTTTAGGCCGAGGTCGCCGATCAGTTGCAGATCCTCTTCCCAATGCTCGTAATGGCCCATCAGCTCATATTCGTCTAACGAGCGGTGACCCGGACGCGCCTGCGGAACGAACGTATTTTCAATCCCGGCCGCCCACAAAAAGTCGCGAGCTGCGAGCGAGATCTTCGAACCGTTCGATGAATTAGGGTTGTGGTCGTTCAAAATCTTCGTCTTGGGGAGTCGTTTGAAATTCAGGATCAAGAGCCGATCTTGGTTACCCGTACCATTTCGACCGACACTCTGTCACTAGTAACGATGCCGATTCGGCTCGGGGCGCTGCTAACTTTATACCTCGCGAGATCACATCCTTCAACGTCCAATGAAAGATTGCCGTTCTGCTTTACGAATCTGTATTGCCGATAGCCGCGAGGAGGAACGGCAACAGGAACTCGAACACGCTCCGTTGGGATCGCGGGGTCTATCCCTAGCGGAACAGTCTCAACATTTGATAGGTCGATCAGCATTTCGATCTGGTCGTTGTCGGAAAGAAGAACGAATCCGAACCCCGAACTGGCAGGAACACTAAGGTTTGCGGCAAACTCGAAGTCTCCAAAGGACCTTCCCTTCGCCGCGATCGACAAACCGCTTTCATTCCCGATCACAAGGCTTTGGTGGTCACTGCTAAGCTCCGTGGTATCCGACAGTCCTACCCATCCCAGTTCTTCGGCGTCCAGATCGGTTTCAAATAGGTCAACAAACCCTTCAGTGAGATCGAGATTCAGGATCTCTGTCCCCGCAGATCGGGTGACCTCGATCCGAATATCCCCGCCTTCCCCATCGAAGCTGCTCTCGTGCCAGACACGTCCATTCAACTTTAGCTGCAGCCTTCGTCCATTCACCTCGATCCAAAGGCATTGATACTCATCGAAAAGAGCGTACTGAGGTAATACGGACGACTGGCCGTCAGCCTGCGATCGAAAGTAGCCCTTTCCATCGGATAGTTCCACGCCAGCAAGCGAGCTTCCATTCTCATCGAAGATCTCGAAACGTGCATGGCCGCAATTTGTCGACAGCCGCGTAGTCGCTTCGAGGAGAAAGTCCGGCGAGACCTTGTCGAAAGTACGCGTGTCGGGCCCGGCAGCTGATTGCGGAGCGAACGGCAACGGCTGTGCCGAGATCGTCGGCCCAAGGAGAATCATTCGCTCATCGACGACATCCATCCGGTCGACCGACATCACGCGTTCGTCGTTTACCCAGCTGTGATAAACGCAGAAAAGTTCGCGATTGTTTGGGCCAAGGACGACGCTATTGTGTCCGGGGCCAAGCACCTCGTCCACCGATCTTAGCATCGGCAGAATTGTAGTGCCGTCTATCGACTGCTTCCATTCTTCGGAGTTCAGAAGGCTTTCTGAGACAGCATACCCGACGCCGTAGCTCTCGTTTTTCCAGTTGCCGCCGCTAAACATCTGAAAATACTTCCCCTTCCGCTTCAGGACTGTAGGCCCCTCTATCGTGTGCCAGCGAACGTTCCCCTTTTCCGCCCGGCGAGGATCGTAAACTTGCCAGTCATACCGGGCTCGCGTAACAGGACGCGGGTTTCCCTCCAGGTGAAACCAATCCAGCATTCTGTCGACCACCGTACCCGTGCCGATGTGTGAATGCTCGAGAAAGTCGGTCGCATAGAATAGATACTTCTCGCCATCGTCATCGCTGAAAACATGGGCATCGATCGCGAACTGCTCGTTTGTCAGACGCACTCCGCTGTCCACGAATCCTGCGTCCGGCCGGTCCGAAACAGCAACGCGTAACTCCATGTGTATCTCATTTCCGCAGCTATAGTAGAGATAGAACCGCCCATTAGCGTAGGTAACTTCCGGAGCCCAGTAGAGCGGCGGTGCGGACGGGATCGGCTCCATCGCCGCTCCGGCATTTTCCCAGTTGATCAGATCGTTTGAGCTGATCACCGGGAATACGAGTTGCCCATCCGACGAGAAGCCCGTTGAGTAACCATAGAACGCTCCCCCAAACTTCAATACAAACGGATCAGGAAATGACCGCTGGAAAACGGGATTGGTATATGAATTGTCGGAATGCAATATAGGTTCGCAGTTATCAGATCTCGCCACGGTTCCGCCCGCTCTCGAGCCACTGGGCGACTTCCTCGATAGACAAACATCGCGCCCCCGCGTTCCTTTCCCGCGAATATAAAAACACCGGCAAATCGAGATCCGGGTTCATAAAACTGCAGATCATCTGGGAAACCGCAGTAACATCGGCGTGGACATCTCGCGGTATGGTGACCACCTCTGGAAAGTTTTCTGTTGTGAAGTCCGAGATCAGTTCGATCGCATCCAGCGTGTCCGAAGCCTCGTATGAACTAAATGAATGTGCTGCGAGCCAGTCCGACAGCTTTACCCGATCAGACGTAGACCGCGGATCGAACAACAATATCAGCGGTTTCCGTGCCGTTGCCGCCGCCGAACTTGCTTGCGCTTTCATATGCTTAAATCTAGTTTAACGCCGGGTGTAGTAATGTATTGCGGCATACATTACTAGAAGCAGCCCTTCCGCACACCGGTTAACCATTTCTCAGCAAATATCTGCCTTTGTAGTCCGGATGACAATCCTCGCTTGTTTATTGGCTAGAGTTGGAGGATACCGTCAGTCCTCCGACCGATGCTGGCTTTGGAAAGGGCTAACAGCGGAGCGGAAGACTGACGGTTTGTTTACCCGGGCACTGATCAGACCAATACGGTCGATATTGTGGCTCGAAAAATCTAAATTAAATAGGGAAAAACGATATGAAGTATATATTAGGCGTATGCCTTTTAGCAGCGATGAGTACCGCGATCGGCTGCACTGCAACCACGTCGAACAACGCGAATATGTCGCGCAACTCAAACTTAAGCAACCTTAATGCGAACACAG
Organism: bacterium; assembly: GCA_029945985.1. Lineage (GTDB taxonomy): Bacteria > Acidobacteriota > Blastocatellia > Pyrinomonadales > Pyrinomonadaceae > OLB17. Next base: position 4,493 of record JAQSDP010000060.1, read on the forward strand.
GCTATGTGGTGAACTCCAACGGAACGATGCCATCAGCAACCCGTTCACCAACTTACTCGAATTCGATGGGCAATTCGAGCAACGGCAATTATTCGTCAAACATGAATGGCAATTCCAACGCTTACGGCAATGCAGGAACAAACCGGAATACGAACGGCAATATGAACCGAAGGCCATAGTTCGTCCACACACGATGGTCAAAGGGTGGGTCGATTCGTGAAGGCGTTTGGGCCAAACCGTTCAAAACAAAAAAGGCATCGCTGTCTAACGCGATGCCTTTCCTTTATGAGATTCACCTATTCCGAGTATTCGTTTTCAGGTGGTAAAGCGACGAAATAGCTCATCCCCGGTTTTTTGGGCTTTTCATCCTTCGGCTTGTCCGGTTTCGGTCTTACCGGGATGGGCTTCGGCTCTTTCGGAGGCCGCTGCTGACCGCCCCCTTGAGCAGACACAGCAAATGCCAACCCTACGACCGCTATAAGCGTGAATAATATTTGCTGCAAAGTCTTCTTCATGCCTTTCTTCTCTCTTCCGAACTAACGCCTCCGGGGAAGAGGAAAGTGCGTCCGCCGTCTTTTAAGGCAAGGCTGGTGCCACGGACGTGAATAAGACGCAACTGCGTGCAAATTGGTTGTTATCGGATCTTAGGTGAAGAACGCTGAGCTTACAAATCTTTACGTTCTCGGTTATTCTCATACGAAAACGTAAATAACTCAATGGATAGGAAGCGGATAGCTGATAAAATCGAGTCAATATGACAGATAAAGCCTCGGGCGCCGACAGACTTCGATCGTACCTTGTTCCCCTAGCTACGGTCGGAACGATCGCCTTCAATTGGCTGGCAGCCATCGGCCGCGTGAATGGAGTGTCGCCTTCCGATATATCTGACAAATACGCGACGCCGGTCACGCCCGCGGGCTATGCATTCTCAATTTGGAGCCTGATCTATCTTGGGATGATCGCGTTTAGCATCTACCAACTCTTGCCCGCCAACGCAGCTCGATTCCGCAGCATCCGTTCGCTCTATATTCTGACATCCGCGCTCAATTGCGGATGGATATATTTCTGGCATCACGATCAGATCGCGATCTGCCTTGCCCTCATTTTCTCCCTCGCAGTTTCCTTATTCTTGATCAATCTCAACCTCCGTAAAACCGACGGAATGGGCGAATACTGGTTCGCCAAGGCTCCGTTCGGGATCTATTTCGGATGGGTTACAGCCGCGACGCTCGTCAATTTTGCCGTTCTCCTCGTCCACTGGGACATATCGATATCCGCTTCCGTGTGGACGTGGATCGCCGTCGGGCTTATCTTTTTCGCCGCGGCGCTTGGCGTGATCATCCGCGTCCGCCTTTTGAACTATCTTTATCCGCTCGCCATTGCATGGGCTCTCACCGCGATCGGCGTGAAGCAAAGCGGCCAAACTCTGATCGTCGCGGCCGCTGCATTCGGCACGATCGCCTGCCTGATCGCGACGCTCAGCTTCGTCGTGGGACTTCCCTCGACCGACAATCCCCGTGCCGTAAATGAATAGAGCCAAGATCTGTGTATCGATCTGTGCGAAAACAGCTGCCGAACTGTTTGAGAAGATCAGTCGTGCCGAGCCGCTCGCGGATGTGATCGAATTGCGATTCGACTGCCTGAATCCCGATCAGGTCGATCCGGCGATCGAAAACCTGCCTGCCGTCGACAAGACCTACCTCATCACGTACCGCCCGAGCGAGCAGGGCGGGCTGAGGGTGTTGCCGCTGAATGCACGCCTGATGTTTTGGAAAAAAGTACTGCCGATCCTCGCCGGCCGCGATCTCCTCATCGATCTCGAAGCGGACATCAACTTCCCCTTACGCTTCGATGAAACAAAGGTCATCCGATCAGCTCATTTCTTTCATGATCCGCTCGTCGATCTTCGCCCGACTTTCTTTGAGCTGTCCGATCTCGGTGACGGCCTAATAAAGATCGCGGCGGCCGCCAGCGACATGATCGACACGCTGCCGGTATGGAAGCTCACCGAGACGGCAGAGCGCGAAGAGCGGAACCTGATCCCCATCGCGATGGGGGAGCCCGGAAAGTGGACGCGCATTCTCGGCCCCGCATATGGCGCATGGATGACGTACGCCGCCTTAGACTTCAATGCGGCGACCGCTCCCGGCCAGATCACGGCCGCCGATCTGATTGACGTTTACCGAGTCAAAGAGATCAGCCGGGCGACAAAGGTCCACGGCGTGATCGCCGGAGACACGAGCTACTCGATCTCCCCGTGGATGCACAATGCCGGGTTTAGGGCAGCCGGCGAGAATCGGGTCTTCGTGCCGCTTCAGGTTACTGATCTGGATGCGTTCATCAAGCGGATGGTACGCGCTGAAACGCGCGAGATCGATCTCAACTTCGCCGGATTCTCTGTAACCAATCCGCACAAGCAGGCCATCATCCGCCACCTCGACGAGATCGACGAGACAGCGGAGAAGATCGGGGCGTTGAACACGGTTAGGATCGAGAACGGAAAACTCTATGGATTCAATACCGACGCGCTCGGATTCATCAGCCCGTTGAAGCAGATCTTCGGCGATCTAAAGGGTGCAAAGGCGGCAGTAGTCGGCGCGGGCGGGGCCGCTCGTGCATGTGTCTATTCGCTAGTCGAGGCCGGAGCGAACGTAGCGGTTCACGCTCGTGATCTACAAAAAGTCGAGAGGCTCGCCGAGAGTTTCGGCGTTCGATCATCTCAATTGCCTGAAACATTTGCCGGCTTCGATATCGTCGTAAACTGCACGCCGCTCGGCACAAAAGGCGACACCGAAGATCAAACGATCGCAACGGCGGATCAACTCGCGGACGTTAAACTCGTCTACGACCTCGTTTATAATCCGATTGAAACCCGGTTGATACATGAGGCGAAGTCCGCCGGCGTGAAGACCCTCGGCGGCTTGGAAATGCTGATCGCCCAAGGAGCCGAACAATTCAAGATCTGGACCGGCCGTGAGGCTCCTATCGAAGCGATGTCAGCGGCCGTAGGAAAGCGCCTGAATTTTTGACTCTCTGCATCCAAGTGGAACACGTCCGCACATGAACGAACGCTACAGCAGACAAATCCTCTTCAAGGAGATCGGCAAGGAAGGACAGGAAAGGCTCCTGGATTCTCGCGTGCTTCTCGTCGGTGCCGGAGCACTCGGAGCATCACACGCCGAGATGCTTGCTCGTGCCGGCGTGGGGAAGCTGCGGATAGTCGATCGCGATTTCGTTGAGATCACCAATCTGCAGCGACAAACCCTATATAAA
>JAQSDP010000061.1 GCA_029945985.1 bacterium
CCGCAGTGATCGCTGTGCTCTTAGCTGCCGGCGGACTCTTCTATCTCCAGCAGCAGCGGGATGTGGGGTTCTTCGATACCAATGACGGCTCGATCCAGTGGCGGCAGATGATGTGGCGAGATGGACTTCATCTGTTGCAGGAATCTCCGCGACACGTTTTGGTGGGAGTTGGGATGGATTCGATCAAGATACACTGGGCGGAGTGGGGATTTTTCGATAAGGGTTGGCAACCGATGGGCCACTTCCACTCAACTCCGTTACAGCTGGCAGTCGAGCGGGGGATACCGGCTTTGTTGATCTGGCTGATCGTCTTGGGACTATATGCTCGAACGCTGTGGCAGGGACTCCAGCTTTCCTCGCGAGGCAGTGATTGGAGAAGTCGGGGTATATTGCTTGGATGCATGGGAGCCCTGATCGGGTTCTTTGCGAGTGGGCTAGTGCATTACAATCTGGGCGATCAGGAAGTCGCAATGGTGTTTTTTATTCTTATGGCGTTCGGAGTAAAGCTCTCCAAACTGCCGCCTCCGGACGAGTTGCTGCTTCAGGACGCCGTTATCCTTCAGCCTAGTGCTTGACGTTATATAGAACGTAAACGCACCCGTTCCTAAGCTGCTTACAGCTGACAAGTTAAGATCCGTTTGCTTAGATCCGCGGTGGAATGATGGAACGCCCGAGCCAAGCAGGATCGGGTGAATGTTAAACCCAACCCTCGTCTATCACACCTGCTTCCGAGAGCGACGCGGCGAGTAAGCCGCCGCCCATCAAGCATATGTCCTTCCCGTCGCGAGCCTTTAGCGATCGCACGAGATCGGCGGCCCCGGTTGAGACAATGGTCGCCCCCTTGTGCTCGGTCGAATCCATGGTTGTCGAGAAAACATAGGTATCAATGTCTGGGTCTTCGGCGGCGCCTGCAGTATTCGCTATGGCTATCTCGTAGGTCTTGCGGCCCATCAACATACAATCGAATCGAGCCCAGCTATCTTTCATTAGGTCAGCCACCTCATCGCTGAACATCAACCAGTCGACCGATCCGTCTTCACGGGCGAGGTATCCGTCCAGACTACACGCACAACCGTAAACTGCCTTACGCATATGTCACCTACCAAAACGGGACGGTATTGTAATCCGAAACTTACGACGATCGGTAACCTTTTTGTGTTAGGGAGCTAAGCTTTCGCAGTGGACGAAGCAGGCGCGGCGTCGTCTCCGATCGCCTCGACCGGACACGCGTTCAGAGCCTCTTCGCAAAGCTTCAGTTCTTCTGCAGTCTCCGGCTGCTTGCAAATGTAGGAGTAGCCGTTTTCGTCGTTGCGGGTAAAGTTAGCCGGGGAAGTGTCGCGGCATACGTCACAGTCGATGCACTGCCGGTCAACGTAGAATTTGCCCCCGACATTCTCGGGTAATTTGTCACTAACGAATGCCATGGCTCCGCCGCCTAAGTCTTCCGCTCGGTCATCTCGATCATGCGATTCAAAGCGATAAGAGCATAGTGCCTTGTCTCATCATCTACGACGATCTCGTTTACCACTACGCCATTTGCCAGATTATCCATAGCCCATGCGAGATTCTGCGGGGCGATGCGATACATCGTCGCGCACATGCATAGATCTGGGGCGAGCAGATGGATCTCTTGATCGGGGAAACGCTGCTGCAGTCGGTTGACCAGGTTGACTTCAGTACCGATCGCCCATTTCGACCCGGCGGGAGCATTCTCCACCGTTTTGATAATGAAGCTCGTCGATCCGTCAAGATCGCTCATCTCGACGACCTCTCGCGTACATTCTGGATGGACAAGTACTTTAACACCAGGAATGTCGTTGCGGATCTTGTCAACATGCCAGGGCTTAAAGCGGCCGTGCACTGAGCAGTGTCCGCGCCACAAGATGAGCTTTGCTTCAAGCAGCGCTTCAGGTGTGTTTCCGCCGAGTTCCTCATGCGGATTCCACAGGACCATCTTGTCGAGCGGAATACCAAACTTCGCTCCCGTGTTCCGGCCGAGGTGTTGGTCCGGGAAGAAGAACATCTTGTCGTACCCTTTCAGGTAAACGTCGAACAGCGGTACCGCATTCGAAGAAGTGCAAACAACACCTTCATTTCGACCGCAGAACGCCTTGATCGCAGCCGTCGAGTTCATGTAAGTGATCGGGGCCACTTTTTGCTCGAGTACGCCTATTTCCCGCAGTTGCTCCCATGCTTCCTCGACCTGCTCGATCGATGCCATATCGGCCATCGAGCATCCAGCACCGAGATCAGGCAGGATCACACGCTGAAAATCTTTTCCGACGACATCGGCCGACTCCGCCATGAAGTGAACGCCGCAGAATACAATATACTCGGCGTCCGTCTGCGAGGCCATGACAGAGAGTTGATAGCTATCGCCCGTCAGATCGGCGTGGCGGATAACGTCGTCGCGTTGGTAGTGGTGGCCGAGAATAACGACCCGTTTACCGAGAGCCTCACGGGCGGCCTCGATGGACGCCGCCAATTCCGTCTCCGGCATGAGCAGGAAATCTTCTATTGCACTTACTTGCTCCAGCACCGCGGACATAACTCCTCGCCTCCAATGCACCAAAGAAAATGATGTCACTTTGAAGTACTTGAAGCAACACGGTGCGGCCCGGCTACTCGGTGCAATCTTCCCACGGTTTCTCGGGACAGTTGAAAAGCTCAGGCGCCATCTCGCGGGTCTGCTGTTCAATGGTTACGTACGAATCTGTGGAGCCATGTGTCTTCATTGACCAACCAAGCTGCTTGCGGTGACGCCACACGTACGCGTACGCCTCATTCTCGTTCTCACCCATCAGGTGGCGGGCCTCATGCATCAACACCATCGCCCGCTCAGTGTTGTCCTCGGCTTTCGAATAAAAATCGGGATAAACCGTCACGATCTGGAATGGAAAATTGGTCGACGCATAAGCGTTCTCCTTATCGACGAAGGAGTTGAGCCAGTGGTCTGTGGCCCGGAATGTGGTCGTCCCCTTTAGCAAGAAGACCTCTTCTGAAAATCCCCTATCCGCCAGCAGCTGGATCGCATTGTCGATCTGCAGCCGTTCGTACGCGGTTGGTGGCAAAGAAGTTGAAACTAGCGACAAATAAAAAGCGATGATCGCCAGGACAGCCGACGCGGCATGGGTAGCTGTTTGTTGGAGGATCGCAATAAGCACGTCGTAAGTAAGAAGGGTGAGTTCGCGCCCCTTGGAGACAAACAGTGTATAACATTCAACAACAAACTGCAACATTCTTGCCCTCCTCGTTCTGATACGATACAAATCGCAGTGTCCAAACCTTGGGTGGCAATCTCCGTTCCGCAGATGAGGCCAAATGGCTATTTGTCGCTGAGCAGTTTAAGCCGGCTCGGGCAGTTTGTAGTTCCTAATGAAACGACAAAAACAAGCGAATTTTGAAAGATCGGAAACCCTGGCTGATGCCTTCAGTTGTGCGGATGGGTGAAACTTGGGAATGGGATGGGGCAGGAAAGAATCTCAGCCGGGTGGCGCATCATTGTTCGTCCCCGAAAAATTCAAATTGTCGAATCCCGATTTTTGTCGAATGTCCTGATATTTCATCAAGAAATCCGAAAAACAAAATAGACCGCCGATCCGGCTTGTCTGCGGCCTTTTGCGCAACCAAACGAATATCAGCACAAGTTATACCTACGCCCCGCTGGCATAACGCTTGCTTATTTATGAAGTGCTAACTTTCGTTGAAAAAGTCGGATTCAAAACCCCGAATTTTTCACAAACGATGCGCCAGCAGTTACGGGCGTGGATAGGAACGAATGTTCCGAGTTATATGACGGCCTTCCGCAAGGCTCGGTCTCCAAAGATTTCGAATTAGATATGTCGAAGCCACAGATTCTTGCGATCGTTCAGACCGCCGTCCGCCAGTCACCGCTCCGCATCAACATAAATCAACACACGGAGAGGGATCATGCAGAAATTTGCAGTACTAATCGTTTCTTTTGTCCTTTCAGTGTCGACGTTAACTGCCCAGGGAACCTCGGGCCGCCTCTCGGGAACCGTTTCAGGTCCCGACGGCGCCATTCCGGGAGCAACTGTGGTTGCAACCGACGTCAACACAAAGAAAGAACAAACTGTAACAGCAAACGGAGAGGGAGCTTTTCTCTTTCCGCAGCTGGAGTTTGGAACCTACTCGGTCAGGGTTTCGGCGCCGGGATTCAAGGGACTAGTAGTCAACGAACTTAAGATAGACGTGGGTCGCGAGGCGACTTTAAATCCGGCCTTGGAAGTCGGTGACGTTTCGGCCGAAGTTGTCGTGACAGCGGGCGCTGACGTGATCACGTCGACCAGCGCTCAAGTGAGTAATACTGTGAGTCCGCAGCAGATCGCCTCGTTGCCCCTGCTGACAAGGAACCCACTAAGCCTCACAGTTTTGCAGCCGGGTGTGCAGAGTAATGCGTTCCAGGAAACGGCGATCAATGGAATGCGTACCTCGTTCACCAATATCACGCGGGATGGCATCAACATACAGGATAACTATATCCGGCAGAATGCTACCGATTTTGCCCCGGGCCGCCCGTCGGTGGACGACACTGCCGAGTTTACGATCACCACTTCCAATCAGGAAGCAGATCAGGGATACGGCGGAGCGCAGATCCGGCTTGTAACCCCTCGCGGCACGCGAGAACTTCACGGAGCCCTCTTTGCCTACAATCGCAATTCGGCGTTTGCGGCAAATAGCTTCTTCAACAATCGAGCGGGCAATTTCGTCGCGACCGACTCTCTTGTTCTCAATGGCGTTGCTAAGGTCGGCGATCCGCGAAATCCGCGTCCCTTCCGAAACAGAAACCAGTTCGGCGGGAAGATAAGCGGTCCCCTTCCGCTGCCGGGATTCGGAGACGGCGGTGGCCCAGGAGTCCTTTGGGACAAGGGCTTTTTCTTCTTTGCATACGAGAAGATCATTGACCCGCAGTCGGGGGCTCAGCAGCGAACGGTATTAACAGATACGGCCCGCAGCGGCATCTTCACGTACAATCGCACGGCAGCGGGGGCCCCGGTTTCGACGGCGTTCGTTAATTGTCCTTCAGGAGCCGCGCAGACCCTTTGTACAGTAAACTTACTCGGCTTCGCGAATTCACTCGGCTTCGCGAATACACCTACCACGATTAATTCCGTCATTCAGAGCCGGATACTTTCGCTAATGCCGCAGCGGAACTTCGCAGGCGGTGACTCGGTCAACACCTCGGGCTACCGGTTTAACCGTCGAGCAAATCTCGAGAGAACGACATACACAACCAGGCTCGATGTGGACTTCAACGAGAACAATACGATCAACGGAGTATACAGCTGGGTTCTTGATCAAAGCGACAGTAATGCACAGGATCCCACCGGCAATACTCAGGCGCCACGAGGTAACCTAGCTTCGAAGAACAAGATGCTAGCGCTCGCCTATCGTCGAAATTTCAACCCTACCTTCATTAACGAGGTTCGCGGAGGAATTAATTTCGGCGACGTTCAGTTTCAATCGTTCGAAAATCCCGGCCTCCTGCTTGGGCTTCCGGCTGCGCTTGGGCTGAGCAATCCGGAGAACAATACGCTGAGTCAAGGACGTGTGGTAAAGACCTACAATATTCAGGACAACATCGACTGGATCGTAGGAAACCATTCATTCCGCTTCGGCGGTCAGATGCAGACTTTCAAACCCACATCAACCGATAATTTTGGTGTGATCCCGACGCTTACGCTTGGCACGAACTCGGTCACTCCTTTCTTTACGTGTGCAAGTGCGGCGACCTGCCAGTTCCCGGGACAGATCAGTGCGGGGCAGCTTGGTGTCGCCAATGGACTTCTTGGCCTCCTGGCTGGTTATGTGACGCAGGAAGCCCAGACATTCAATCTGATCAGCCCAACCGAGGGCTTCGGCCAGATCGCGAACGTTGCCCCGTATACCTACGCGAATCACTCGCTATACATCGCTGACCGATGGGCGGCGCTGAAGAATCTGACGATCACCGGAGGACTTAGATACGAGCTCTTCCCGGCGATGAAGCAGACAAATGGTATTGCATTGGAACCGGTCATCAACGGCGACCCGCGAGCCGCTTTGCTGGATCGAAATGGCGTCAGCGACGTAATCGGCGGCAACGCGGGTAAAGAGAACGCTTTTTACAAGACGGACTATAACAATTTTGCCCCGCAAGTTGGCTTCGCCTGGTCACCCGGCTGGTCATCTGGCATAGGCGGCTTCCTTTTCGGCGAGACCTTCGTGATCCGCGGCGGCTATAGCCATGTTTATGGGAACGATCAGCTGGTCACTTCCGTTCTTCAAGCCCCGGGCAATATTGTGGGACTTGCGAGCCGCAACGGATTCGGCCTGACGCCCACCGGCAGTGCCCTACTGAATCTGCGTCTCGGAGATCCGCTGCCTCTAATCGCTGTCCCGACCCTAAATCCGGCACCTCCGTATAGTTTCATTAGAAATAACACGCCCGGGATTGGCGGGGCGAACACGAACGGAACTGTTTTCGGTATCGATCCGGAACTCCAGACGCCGATGTATCAGCAATACAGCTTCGGCATCCAGCGGGAATTCATGGGTAACACCGCACTCGAGATCCGCTATGTTGGCAGCCGGAGCGACAACTTACCCAGGGCGACGAACCTGAATCAGGTAAATATTACCAGCAATGGATTTTTGGCTGACTTCAATCGTGCCTTGGCTAACCTAAGTCTCCCGGGAGCCACAACAGCGTTTTGCAACCCGGCTGCAGTATCCGGCTGCCAAGCCCTAACGCTCTTCAGAACAAGTGCGGCGCCGACGGCGACTACGGTTGGCGGAGCAACGGCCGGTCCGGGCGGGATCCTGATCGGGACGGGTGGCCTGTCTGCCGCGACCTTTAACACGCTTGTACGCGCCGGAACACCTGGAGATCTTGTGAACAATATCTTCCAGCTTGGTTTTAACAATCATCCGACATTGAACAATCCGAGTGCCGTTCCGTATGTGAATTTGCTGCCAAACCCGGCAGGGGGAACTATCGGCTTGCTGGAGAACGATGCGTGGTCGAGCTACAACTCGCTTCAGGTGGAGCTTCGAAGGAGGTTCTCACAAGGACTCTATTTTCAGGCGAACTACACGTTCTCAAAGACACTCACGAACGCTATTGGGGGGGACCAGTTCTACTTCGAACCGTACCTCGATAATGCAAGACCCGAGATGGATGTTCAGAGAGCGGATTTTGATCAGACTCACGTCTTCAATTTCAATGGCGTGTATCAACTCCCCTTTGGAAGAGGAAAGGCGTTCTTAGACAACGGCGGCGTGATCGACAAGATCTTTGGCGGCTGGGAAATATCGGGCATTGCTCAGTGGACGAGTGGAGCACCGGTTTCCATCGTTGACCCGCGGGGTACGTTCAACACGGCGGCTCGATCCGCGAGGCAGACTGCCAAGAGCAGCCTAACCGGAGACGAGATCCGGGCACTTACGGGTATCTTTGAGGCAAACGGAAATATCTATTGGATCGATCCCTCGATCCTCGGGCCAACCGGTGCTCCGAGCGCCGGATTCGGTCAGACACCGTTTGCGAATCAGGTTTTCTTCAATAACAATCCCGGAGAGACCGGATCGCTTCCGCGCACCATCTTTGACGGGCCGAGCTTCTTTAACATCAATGCTGCTTTGCTGAAGAACATCAACTTTTCGGAGAAGATGAAAATTCAACTTCGA
>JAQSDP010000062.1 GCA_029945985.1 bacterium
AACCGCACCGGATCGATCGCCTCACGCGTGCCGCCGACGGTGATGAGGATGCTCTCGCCGACGAGGTCCTGCGATTGTGGATTGCGGATCTCGGATTTCGGATTCTCGGTTCCGTGTTCGTTTCGTGTTTCTTCGTGTGACTTCGTGGATATATCTTTCTTCGTTTCTTCTTTGCGGTGCGACCTCGCGTTAAGAATATTCAATGCTTGCGCGACAATATTCTCCACGTCTTCAAGCTTCCCAGTTCCGACTGTCTTACACGCAAGCTCACCCGAAACGGGCTCGATAAATCGCACGCCGTCAACTTTCAAGCTCTCCACGTTGCGTTGAGTCGAGGGTTGTTCCCACATCGTTGTATTCATCGCTGGGGCGATCAGCACGGGAGCGGTGGAGGCTAGGTATGTTGATGAAAGAAAATCGTCGGCGATTCCGTTAGCAAGTTTCGCGATGATGTTCGCCGTCGCCGGGACGATCAGCAGAAGGTCGATGTTCTGCGAAAAGTTGATGTGCGCGATCGGATCAGGATTTGCGGGATCATAATCGTCGACGAGCACGTGGCCATCATTCAACGCCTTGAAGGTCAGCGGCTGGATGAACTCTGTCGCATGCCGCGTCATCGCCACCGTCACCTCACACCCCGACTTTTGCAGCAGCCGCATCACCTCGATCGCCTTATAAGCCGCGATCCCGCCACTAACGCCAAGTCCGACACGGTATTTAGCCATACGCGTATTCTATATCACGTGTGCCAATATCATTTATAAGTATGAAACCTGAGTCACATGCTGTCGAAACTATTTACTCCGGCCGAATCTTCGACGTTCGGATCGACGGATTTCGCGAAGGCGAGCGGGAATACACCCGGGAAATCGTTGTGCATAAGGGCGGGGCGGTGATCGTGCCGGTGTTTGATGACGGGACCGTCGCGTTAGTGCGGCAATATCGCCATGCAGTCGGGGAACATCTTCTAGAAATACCAGCCGGGATGTTGGACGACGGTGAGGACCCAATGGCGGCGGCGATACGCGAGCTCGAAGAAGAGATCGGGGTCCGAGCGGCACACGTCGAGAAACTGACAGAACTTTTACCATCGCCGGGCTATCTAACCGAGAAGATGTATCTCTTCATCGCCACGGGCTTGACCGAAGTCGGACAAAATCTTGATCACGACGAGGATCTCACTGTAGAGCGGTATTCATTTCGTGAACTCAACACGATGATTCGGGACGGCCGAATAGTCGACGCAAAGACGATGGTCGGTGTCATGCTTGCAAACGAGCGTCTTTCAGCCCATTCCAATTCTTAGCCATAAGGGCGTTCGAGGCTTGACCTTGACAGGGGTTTTCGATACTCTATGAGTTCGCTTTTTGCGAAGAATCGCTATCAGTGTAGGTTGATATGAGTACTTATTTTCCGAGCGGAAAGGGTTTGGCGGATGGCCGCAAATGGTTCGTGGTTGATGCTGAGGGCAAAACCGTAGGCCGACTGGCCACGGAAGTTGCCCGGATAATCTCCGGTAAGAATAACCCCGCATGGACCCCATTTTTGGATATGGGCGATCATTGCGTGGTTATCAATGCGAGCAAGGCGATCTTTAAGGGCAGCAAGAATGACCAGAAGATCTATTATCGCCATACGCTTTATCCGGGTGGCCTTCGCGAAACTTCCGTGAAGGAAATGTTCGAGAAAAAGCCTGAAAAGGTGATCGAGCTCGCCGTCAAGGGAATGCTTCCGAAGACGAAACTCGGCAAGGCAATGGGAAAGAAATTGAAGGTTTACTCGGGAAACGAGCATCGTCACTTTGCTCAGAAGCCGGAACCTCTTGCGATCGAAACTAAATAAGGATCTGTTGATCTCTAACCTTGAGATCTGAAATTTAAGAACATGGCAGACATTCAGTATTACGGCACCGGCCGCAGAAAGACCTCGACCGCACGTGTTTATCTTCGCCCCGGAACGGGAGCGATCGTCGTAAACAAGCGGGATTTCGAGACCTACTTCCCGAATCAGGCCCTGCAGATGATAATTCGCCAGCCTTTGAACCTGACGGAAACGACCGGCAAGTTCGACATTCTTGTGAATGTTGACGGTGGCGGGTCCGCCGGACAGGCAGGTGCGGTTCGCCACGGCATCACGCGTGCGCTGATGGAGTACAATGCAGACCTTCGCCCGACCCTGAAAAAAGCCGGCCTGGTCACACGCGATCCGCGGCAGAAAGAGCGTAAGAAGTACGGTCAGAAGGGTGCTCGAGCCCGATTCCAGTTTTCGAAACGATAATTGGTTCAGAGTGCGCTATTTATCGCACTCTGAATTTAATCCATCGCCGAATCTCCTTGGTTTATCAACAAGTCTTCGGCGAGTACAAAAACCAGAAAGATCAGGAGATATAAGTTTTGGCTACAGTTACGATGAAAGAACTCCTCGAAGCAGGAGTTCACTTTGGTCACCAGGTCCGCCGTTGGAACCCGAAGATGAAGGAATACATCTTTGGCGAGCGAAACGGGATATACATTATCGACCTGCAGAAAACTCAGAAGCTTTTCCGCGATTCGCTCTCATGGGTTCAGGAATCACTCACGGAGCGTCCGAACCAAAAAGTACTCTTTGTCGGCACCAAGCGTCAGGCTCAGGATGCGATCAAGGAAGAAGCGGAACGTTGCGGACAGTATTACGTTAATAATCGTTGGCTCGGGGGGCTTCTCACCAATTATCAGACGGTTCAGAAATCGATCGCTAAGCTGAAAGAGATCGAGGCTATGCGCGAAGACGGCCGGTTCGAGATGCTGACCAAGAAGGAGCGTCTCAAGCTCGACCGCGACCATGAGGGCCTGATGAAGAACCTTGCCGGTATCAAAGAGATGGGCGGGCCTCCGGACATGCTCTTCATCATCGACGTGCGCAAGGAAGACATCGCTGTCAAGGAAGCAAATCGCCTCGGCATCCCGATCGTCGCCGTCGTTGACACAAACTGCTCACCCGAAGGCATTGACCACGTGATCCCCGGTAATGACGACGCTCTCCGCGCGATCCGACTGTTTGCATCTCGAATTGCAGACGCGATCCTTGAAGGCAAGCAGATCGGAACGGAAGGCCGATCGCCTGAACCGGAAGTTTCTGAGGACGAAACGAGCGAGACTCCAGCCGATCAGATCGATATTGCAGCCACACTCGCCAAGGCAGGTATAACTGATCCGGACGAAGAGGACGGTGGCATCGAGATCGAAGATGACGAGCCGATGAGCGCCGAGATGGATGTCCAAGCAGCTGACCAGGTTGGCGGTACCGGCGATGCACCTTCGGACGCGGTCAGCCCGAATGCCCATCAGGAAGGTGGTGCAACGGGCGGCGAGACAGGAGAAGTAAAGCCTGAGCTCGAAAAAATGATGTCCACCGACAAGATGGCCAAAGCCAACGACAGCGATATTGAAGAAACCGCGAAAACGTCGGCAAGCTAGAAATTCTTTTCAAACATACTTGAAAGCGTGGCTTTTTCCGGTTTTCCGCAAATTGGCTACGCTTTTTTATAAAACGGAACGCAGACATCAAGTCTGCAAATATTTCAAACTCGCGGACATGGATGTCCGCGATCCATTGGAGCAATAAAATGGCAGAGATCACAGCAAGTGCAGTAAAAGCGTTACGCGAGAAGTCGGGGGCCGGGATGATTGACGTTAAGAACGCTCTCGTCGAGGCCAACGGCGACGAAGCGGCAGCGATGGAGATCCTTCGCAAAAAGGGAGTCGCGACCGCAGGTAAAAAGGCTGGTAGAGTTACCGCTGAAGGTGCGGTTGGATCTTACATCCACATGGGCGGAAAGGTCGGGGTTCTGGTCGAGATCAATTGCGAGAGCGATTTTGTCGCGCGCGGCGAAGAGTTTCAGCAATTGGTAAAGGATGTTGCGATGCACGTCGCCGCTTCAGACCCGCGTTACACCAATCGTGACGAAGTTGCTGCTGATATCCTCGCCAAAGAGCGTGAGATCACCCGGGAGCAACTTAAGAATGACCCTAAGAACGCCAACAAACCCGACGATGTTCTCGCAAAGATCGTGGATGGACGTCTGAACAAGTTCTACGAAGAGAACGTTCTCGTCGATCAGCCGTTCGTTAAAGATCCGTCCAAGACCATCGGCGAACTCATTACCGAAAAGATCGCTTCGATCAAAGAAAACATCACCATTCGTCGCTTCACGCGGTACAAGATGGGCGAAGGTATCGAAAAGAAGCAGGACGATTTCGCGGCAGAAGTCGCCTCGATGGTCGGCTAGCTCTGTCTCCGGTCCAATGTCAGAAGTCCAACGTGTGGATTTCCGACATTGGCCCCTTGGACATTAGACTTTGGCACATGGCTCCAGTTTTCAAACGCATCCTCTTAAAGCTTTCGGGTGAGGCCCTGATGGGCGGCCAGAGCTACGGCATCGACACCTTGATGGCCCAATCGGTCGCCCGGCAGATCAAGGCGGTGCACGAACTCGGCGTCGAGGTTGCGATCGTGGTCGGCGGAGGTAACATCTTTCGCGGAGTGTCTGAATCCGCCGGCAACATGGATCGGGCGGCCGCAGACTACATCGGCATGCTGGCGACAGTCATGAACTCGGTGGTTCTGCAGGACGCCCTCGAGCAGCTTCACGTTCACACGCGTGTGATGTCTGCTATCGACATCCCGCAGCTTGCGGAGCCGTTCATCCGCCGCCGGGCGGTTCGCCATCTCGAAAAGCAGCGGGTCGTAATTTTCGCAGCTGGAACAGGAAATCCTTATTTCACTACTGATTCCGCGGCGGCCCTCCGTGCACTTGAGATCGAAGCTGAGGTCATCTTTAAGGCTACCAAGGTCGACGGGATATATTCGGCCGACCCAATGAAAGTTCCGGAGGCGACCCGGTTCGAGAAGATCTCTTATAAGGAAGTCCTTGAAAAGCGGCTGCAGGTGATGGATTCCTCGGCCATCTCTCTTTGTATGGACAATAGCTTGCCGATCATGGTTTTCAATATGAAGATCGACGGCAATATCATCAAGGCTGTGACCGGCGACTTGAGCATCGGAACCCTTGTCACAGTAGGGGATGCCGCGGCCGGCGTAAACTCCTAGACTAGAAAAATGAGCGCACAAGACGTAGTTAAAGACACAAAACCGAAGATGGAAGCAGTTATTGAGGACTTCAAACGGAAGCTCTCAATTGTACGAACCGGCCGGGCGACGATCGGATTGCTCGACGCAGTCCACGTCGATTACTACGGCACGTCGACCCCGCTCCAACAGATGGCGTCGGTCGCCGTACCCGAACCACAGATGATCACCGTCCAGCCTTGGGATGCGACGCAGCTCGGAGCGATCGAGAAAGCAATAATTGCCGCAAATCTTGGCTTCAGCCCGTCGAACGACGGAAAGGTCATCCGGCTTTCTGTGCCCGCGCTCACCGAAGAGCGGCGCAAGCAGCTCGCCAAGCAGGTCGGCGAGATCGCCGAAGATCATCGAGTCGCTGTCCGCAACGTCCGCCACGCGTCGAACGACACCTTAAAGAAAATGCTCAAGGATAAACTTGTTTCGGAAGATGAAGAACGGAGCGGCCTTGAGGAAGTTCAGAAGCTCACGAATACTTACATCGCAAAGGTTGATGAGCTGGCGAAGAACAAAGAACACGAAGTAATGAGCGTTTAGCTTTCGCAGATAGCATTGGAATGCCCGCGGCTGTTTAGCTCGCGGGCATTTTTATCTCAAATTTCAGTCTTGTAGAACCTCCGCTATTTGGCTCCGTTGGCTTTCTGCTGCTGCTCCGTCTTGTACTTATCGAACTGGGTCTTAAACTCCTTGCACGTCTTCGCCAATTCGGTCGTGTCGGTCTTATTTCGCTCAACACTGTCGCGGATCCCGTCCTTGATACGGTTTAGAACCGTTGCCTTTACAGCTTTTGTAACAAAATCGTCGTCCGGGTTATTCATTTCGGCATTGATCAGGTTGATGACTTCGTCGCAGTCGGGAACACCGATCTTTGATTCGCCGACGGCGGTATCAACTGCCCTGTCGCTCAACGATTTGTTCGAATTAGTGGATCCGCTTTCCGATCCGGTGACTTCGCGTTGAACACGATCGACGATGCCACAGCCAAGCGTAGCCGTTAGCAACGCTCCGATAACCAAAACACTTTTGAGATTTTTCATTCGTCTTGCCCAAGAGCCAAGACGATTAGAATAAGCGAGATTTGCCGCGCTTCAAAGCGGAGCCTGTGCTGCCTCAGGCAAAGTAAAGGGCCCTCCGGCGAAATCGTATTCAATAAAGAGGTTCAAAGCCTTTTCCTTCACCTCAGCCCGGACGTCATTAACCCTGGCTACCAGATTCGCCTTTACGGAGGCGACCGGTGTGTTCACCGCCGTCTGAGCTCCATCAATGATCTTTACGGGGTTCACCCTCGAGTTCAGCGTAGACTGCACGAGCGGCGTCACTATCGCGTTGACCACCGGATTAACGCCATCAAGGTTTACCGTTTCCACGTTGAGTTGGCCGACGACGGACTGAGAGTCACGATCGAAGCGTAGCTGCATCACAGAGTTTGCCCAACCCGTAAACCGGAAACATCCAAAGGGGGAGTTATACCCTCCGTTAAATGCGATCGGCGCTTCAAGCCGGTTGTTGGCGAGAGTGACGCCGGTTCGAACTCCGCTGCCTTCTGGAAGAACCGTGATGGTGCTTGCGCATTCTGCGGGCGTTGCGGAGTTGGTTTCCCCTGCCCCAAGCGCAAAAGACGGCTGGTTCATCTCAGTGAAGATAGTGGACAAAATATCGTTGAAGAACTCCTGGCGAAGCACGACTTGCACGGTTCCCGCTGGAGGCCCGCCCGGGTCGGGGCTGGCAATGGGAACTCCCGGAGGATCGGCCGACGCCGGCACACCCACGAAAAAGTAGAACGTCGCGATTCCGCCAAGCAGCAGCCCGATCAATAGCCCTATCAAAATCCGTCCCATGATTTACCTGTTCACTGAGTTTGATGCCGGTGACATCGTTGACATCGGCGTCGGCGCCTGATTAGCCTGATTTACCATCTGACCGATAATTGCTGCGGCTGCGTTGAAAAGTAGATTAGCCTGGGCCTTTATCTGTTCAGGATCTATCTTCTGAAAGTCGGTCGGTACGTTGAAAAGGTTCGGATCCGGCTGCGGACGAACATCTGTCATTTCCGTCAAAAGACGGGCTCTTTTCACGCCCTGGACGTTCCCGCCCGATGTTGACTGCGAAACGATCTCGCTACGGATCGGCAAGTTGGTTTCCTTGTCGATCAGGAAGTACGACTCGGTCGCAACCGTTCCCGCCGGCGTACCGGTGTTGGTCGCTGTGCCATACGTGTACTTCTGAACCTGACGGCCGTTGATCGTTTCCTCTCCCGCCAATTGCACGCCCTGCATCCCCTTTAACTGCTCCACGATTTGCTCGGGCATCATCAGCCTGCGCACCTCAAAGCCGAGTGCTTCAGATGTGAGTTCAGCGTACTGCTTTCGGGTAGGTAGAATGACGTAATTTACGCCACCCTTCTCCAGGTAAACTACCTTTTCGTTCGTCGGAAGTGTGAACTCCATCACACGATCAGCGCCGCTTCTGCCTACAACTGCCCTAAGCGGCGGCATCGATGCGTTCTGTTGCTCGCCGATGGTCTGAA
>JAQSDP010000063.1 GCA_029945985.1 bacterium
CGCTCGGTGTCCAGACAAATACCGTTCAGCTCCATGTCGGCGATCGGCATCAGGCAGTCAAACTCAAGTTCAGCGACGCGGGTCAAGCCATCCGCGGCGAGCCGATCTGCCATTTGCTCGTGGAGCGAGAGCATCACCTGCGCGTCGCGGGCGGCATACGTCAACTGCGATTGAGACAGCTCGGACGCTCGCCAATCGCTCACCTGTTCGGACTTATCCAATTCAATATCGGTGAAGAATTTCGCTACGTCCGCCAGCGAATGTCGCCGATCACTGTCGCCCGCCGCGATCAGAACGCTCGCAAGAAAAGTGTCGAAAACACCGTTCGTTTCGCACCCGAGATGATGGCGGACCCACTTAAGATCGAACTTGGCGTTGTGAGCGACCTTCTTGATCGACGCGTCTTCAAGCAGCTCACGCAGAGGAGCTAATTCCGGGGCCGTCCGCGAATCTTCGCCTAGCCTAAACACGTCGAAAACGTACGTACTTCGTCCCGTGCTCAACTGAACCAGCCGCAGTCTGCCCTTATACGGGTCAAGCTCCGTCGTTTCCGTGTCGAATCCAAGAGTACCCTCACGCCGCAACTCCTCGACCGCTCTCGCGGCCGCATCGCCTTCCGTCACGTACTGAAACTGGATATCCAAACTTCTCTCAGGTGTCATCGGTGAGACGATTATAGCACCAAGGAGGTAACGACGAGAGTAGTGATCCGGGCAGGTCACGGCCGCCAAGTTCCAGCGCTCGCAGGGCTTTGTGGTATAACCGCTGCAGCAGAAAAATCGGCCGACAAGTTCTCACCGGCATCTTCTTCTGTTTCTTTTCCGGCGATGGCGGTTTTGCATCCACCCACCGAGAAACGTCAAATACAACATCCCGCCCGCGATAAGGGTCTGCGAGGCGGCCGACTTGGAGTTAAACCGATACCGATGACTGCAAGCTTTTCGATTCTTTTTATTACGGTTGCACTGATGGTCCTTCCAGGTGCCGTCTTTGCGGACGAGGCTGACGAAGTCATCCGAGCATGGATGGCAGAGAGACAGATACCCGGCGCGGCACTTATCATCGTGAAGCGAGGGAAGATATTAAAAGCCGCCAACTATGGATATGCCGATACTGAGGCTCGAAGGCCGGTAGCGGACACAACGGTGTTCGAGATCGCGTCAATGACAAAGCAGTTCACGGCAGCAGCGGTTCTTCTCCTCGCCGAAGAAGGGAAATTGAAACTGGATGATCCGGTTTCCAAGCATTTGTCCGACGTTCCCGCAGGCTGGCGGGATATAACAGTTCGACGACTGCTCGATCATACGTCTGGACTATACGACGATTGGGATGAAAATAACGAATACTTCCAATCCAAAAACTCGGATCAGGAATTTCTAGAAGCGCTGAAGATCTCAAAGCTAAAATTTGCGCCAGGCGAGCGACACGCGTATAGCTGCGGTCCATTCATCGCGGGAATGATCATCGCGAAGCTTTCCGGAATGCCGTACAGCGAATTCATGCGCAAACGGATCTTTCAGCCGCTAGGTATGTTATCGACGTTTGTTAACGGCAGCGGACCAGCGATAAAGGACGCTGCTATCGGGTACGTACTGAGAGACGGCAAGCTGCAAAGAGGAGTGCAGATGTCTAGAACCGCTCACGCGCGTGCCGACGTCGGGATCAGCACCACGGCTAGGGATCTTGTGAAATGGCTCGAGGCTCATCATGATGCGCGATTGCTCAAGGATGGAAGTCTGCGTGAAATATTTAGTTTCGCGAAGCTGAATGACGGTTCGACTGTTCCGAGCGGACTCGGATGGTGGCTTAATCCTATTCGCGGGAGGCCTCTCCGTCACCACGGCGGCGCGTTTCGAAGCGGCTTCAATTCGACGATCAATTGGTATCCGAAATCCGACCTTGCTGTCATCCTTCTCGCAAATCGTTTTCGATCTTCAGCTAATGACATGGGTCACGTGATCGCCGGAGTTTACGATCCGATTTACAGAACTACGTCGAGCCGAAAGGTCATCTCGGATCCCAAGCCTGCTCGAACTAAGAGGTTGTACGAAATGCTTTCGCAGTTGTCGGAAGGAAAGCTAGACTTGCCGCCCGCGGCACCCGTTTTCCCATATCGATACTATGAACTGACAGACTGGCTGGATCTGTTGGAGGGAGCCGACGGAATGAAGTTTTTAGGCTGTGACAACATATTCGGGCGGGGGGATCGCATATTTGGAAAACGAATAAAGGAAATCTGTTTTTATAGGATGAACGGTAAGGATTCCCGACCGGTATCTTTCTTACTTGACCTGAAAGGAAAGGCTCTCTACACAGAGCCTTATGAATACTGAAACGTTAGCGAAAAGGATGAAGTCGTCAGGCACTCGAACTTTTGTGGTATAACCGCACATAACTTATGAAAATCGATCGACGCGACTTCTTGCTGGCTTCTTCGTCTGCTCTCTTGGCTTCGACAGCGGTATCGGCATCGCAAGGTATGAGTTTGCCTGATGCGGCAGCAGCCGAGACTCCGCGTGAATTTACGGCGAGCAAGGCGACGGTTTATACGACCGCGAAGGATACGGATCAGCGGTTGGCGAAATCGGGTGAGGTCGAGTTTAAGTCGATGGGTCAGCCGCTAGAGACGCAGACTTGCGTGTTCATCGACCCGCGGCGGACATTTCAGACGTTCCTTGGTATCGGCGGGGCGATCACGGATTCTTCGGCCGAGACGCTGGCGAAGATGCCGACGACCAAGCAGCAAGAGCTGATCGATGCGTACTACGATCCAAACAAGGGCATCGGCTATACGCTCGCACGCACGAACATTCATAGCTGCGATTTTTCGAGCGGCAGTTACACATATGTTGATGAGGGCGACAAGGAGCTGAAGACCTTCAACGTGGAGCACGACCGCAAGTTTCGTATCCCGATGATCAAGCGGGCGATGGCCGCGGCTCAAGGAAAGATGAAGCTCTACGGCAGTCCGTGGAGCCCGCCCGCCTTTATGAAGGACAACAACAATATGCTTCGCGGCGGGAAGCTGAAGTCCGACCATTATCAGGCTTGGGCGAACTACTTTACGAAGTTCGTGAAGGCGTATGAGAAGGAAGGAATTCCGATCTGGGGCATCTCGATCCAGAACGAACCCATGGCGACGCAGAAGTGGGAATCGTGCATTTTCACGGGCGAAGAAGAGCGGGATTTTCTAAAGAACAATCTCGGGCCGACGATGCAGAAGGCGGGCCTGGGCGATAAGAAGATCATCTTCTGGGACCACAATCGCGACCTTATCTATCAGCGTGCAAGCACGATGTTGAA
The DNA here is from genome assembly GCA_029945985.1 of bacterium. GTDB lineage: Bacteria > Acidobacteriota > Blastocatellia > Pyrinomonadales > Pyrinomonadaceae > OLB17. The sequence goes on from JAQSDP010000063.1 coordinate 3,304, forward strand.
CGACCCTGAGGCCGCGAAATACGTCTGGGGCGTCGGCTATCACTGGTACGAACCATGGAGCGGGGGCGACATGATGTTCGACAACGTGAAACTCGTGAACGAAACGTTTCCAGACAAGAATTTGATCTTTACCGAAGGCTGTGCGGATTCATACGATGCGTCGAAGGTGAGCGATTGGACATTGGGCGAACGTTACGGTCGCTCGATGATCCACGACTTCAACAACGGCACCGTTGGCTGGACGGATTGGAACGTCTTGCTCGACGAAAAGGGCGGGCCAAATCACGTGCAGAACTTCTGCTTTGCGCCGATCCACGCGAACACGCAGACCGGCGAACTGACCTATACAAACTCGTACCACTACATCGGCCACTTTTCGAAGTTCATTAAGCCGGGTGCAAGGCGGATCGCGGCATCGCCGAGCCGCAGCTCGCTGATCGCGACGGCGTTCGCAAATACGGACGGTACGATCTCAGCCGTTGTAATGAATCGCGGCGACAAGCCGGTCGAATATTTCGCGTGGCTCAATGGAAACGCCGCCGCTGTGACGAGCCCGGCCCGCTCCATTCAGACCTTGGTTTTCTGATCGATGTCTTTATCAACGACAAGAATGCCGGCGATCTTCTTTGGGCACAGAAACTAGATGAACGCGCTCGCGGACAACGGGTGGACGTGCGTGGCAAGCAATCGGCTCGAATATCCCAAACCCGAAGGCAATTCTTTGCGTATCTGTACATTCTTGCGACTCAACAACAAGATGACGCCGTCAGCTTCCCGGTTGAGGGGTTCGACGGCGGTTCCATATTGATGACTACAGTGCGGATCGGCTGATTACTTCGTCACGGTTACTCGGAGATATGTCGCCGGTATGATCGTCCGGTTCGGCTCGCCACTGCGATTCTCTTTCTCGAACAGCTCTACTAACTCGGCCTCAAGCTCTTTCTCTTTGGCGTTGGCTCGAGCTGCATCGAAGGCGTTCATCGTCGGGCCGTAATAATCGCGAAAGTTGGCTACAAATTCCGCGGGCGGCCCGTCGCAGTCGAAGGTGAACGTACCGCGTTCGAACGAGATGTTATCGGGTGATGCACCAGCCGCGGTGAATCGTTCCTTCACGTGATCTTCGACGCCCCACGTCATTGGCGACACGAATCCTTCGGGCGGCGGTGGCGAGTATGACGAACTGATCCGCAGGATCTGTGCGACAAGCGTGGGGTCGCCGGGAATCCAGTTACCCATAAATACTTTGCCGCCAGCCTTCGTTACGCGCAGCATCTCCTTTGCGACATCGAACGGCCGCGGAGCGAACATTGCACCGAACATACTCATAACGAGATCAAAACTTTCATCTTCAATTCCTTCCAGATCGGAGGCGTCGCCCTCCTGAAACCTGAGGTTAGTGAGGCCGGCAGCAGCGGCTCGTCGATTACCGGCGGCGACAAGATTACTCGCGATGTCGACTCCGAGAACGTCGGCTCCCAGTTGAGCGGACGGCAGAGCCGTCGTCCCGTCTCCGCAGCCGAGATCAAGTACCTTCATTCCGGGGCCGATGCCAAGACCCTTCGACACTTCCTCGCCGGAAGCGCGCATACTCGCTGCGATCTTCGTAAAATCGCCCTTTTCCCATAGTGCCTTGTTTGGATTCATTGCTGTTTGCTCTTTCATTTCAGATTTTCATTATCGTTGTAACATATCCTGCCCCATGGCGGGTACTGTTTTCGGGATCATGCTCTCGGCGATCGCTTCCACACAGTCCAAAACTGCGAACTTGCCCATCCTTCGCGCTGCCGGTGAATGATCTGCTGATCATCGCTTCACCCCCACCTGTCTTCGCAACTGTTAAAAAGCTTGTTGGCGACGCTGGTATTATCTGTACTCACGTATATTGCTAACATAGCGATTCGACTCCGTATGGTCGAAATGGCGATGTACCTCCCCCTACAAAAGAGGCTCGCGAATGGTGCATACTCGAATGCACAACATATCGCAATGACAAAGACGCCTTCCAAGGCGCAATGAGGACAACCAAAGAGGAGACTACATGGGCGAGAAAATAAGTATACTGGGAATTTCAGGAAGCCTTCGAAAGGGCTCATTCAACAGCGGCGCGCTGAGGGCGGCGGTCGATCTATGCCCCGACGAGGCGCAGATCGAGGTGTTCGACATCGCTTCGATCCCGTCCTTCAACCAGGACGAGGATCAGGACCCGCCGGCGATAATTCAGGAGTTCAAAGATAGGATAAGGGCCGCGGACGCGATACTTTTCGCCACTCCGGAATACAACTACTCGATACCGGGTGTGCTAAAGAACGCGATCGACTGGGCCTCACGGCCCTATGGCCAGAGCGCATGGGATGGAAAGCCGGCGGCTATAATGGGTGCATCGATCGGCGGCATCGCGACGGCTCGTGCTCAATACGATCTGCGGAAAATGATGGTGTTCCTGAATATGTTCCCTATCAATAAGCCCGAGGTGATGATCGGTAACTGCGGCGATAAGTTTGACGCGGAAGGAAACTTGATCGACGAGGAAAGCAAAAAGTTTATTCGGCAAATGCTCGAGGCACTGATCGCGTGGACGAAAAAGATCAAGTGACCACGGACCTATTTCTTGCAGCACGGACACGATGAGGCCGGCGTTGAAGTAGCCAGAATACGCAGTGCGGTAACTTTGAGGAGCTCGGGATGCTGCACGGTTTGCACCGAGCTCTTTCAGCGCCTCCCACATCGTGTGCGTCCCAGTTCGAAGGACTACTCCTCCGGATGAAGATAGAAAACCTTGCTAGTGATCTTCCACTCGCCGTCGGTTTTGAGAAGTGTGAACATATCGGTGAACTTGTGGCCGGTCCAGTTGTCGAGTTCGAGCCGGACGGTGGCAATGGTTCCTTCGATATCAATGCTGGCGATGTTCGACTTGAGATCGGCCGCGGGGCCGTTTCCGTCGTTCCAGTCGAATAATCCCTGGATGGGGCCGCCGAAGAGGTCGGGGCCGATGTAGCCGTAGATCGTTGCACCCTCGTGAAAGGCAGGTTTCATCTCGTCGCCCTTGCCCGAGATGCCGCCGTTGATGTAAATGTGGATCGTCTTTTCGATCGCCTCTCGATCGCTGGCTTTTGCCGATGCAGTGGTCATCCTTTTTTTCGCTCCTAAATTTCTGATCTGTTAACTCCGCTCACAATTTGAATGCTGTTTCTGACAGCCACCTCGCCTGAAATGACCACCTTGGCGTTTACTCCGCGAAGGTTGTGGCCGCGGCCGAAGTCCGAATTAGCGAACTTCATCGCATCCATGCCGAATCTCTCGACAAATTTCTTGCAACCAAGGTGCGGGATCGCCGTGATCTCGATCTCGGCGTCGCCAATGGAAAGACGAGTTCCCGGCGGAATGTTGTCCGGACTGAGGTCGAGATCCACGAAGAGTTGGTCGCCCGCGAGCTGGACGCGTTCGCGGCTGCCCGTGATCAGATTCGCGAAACGCCAGTTCATGAGGTTCAACTGCATTTCGGGATGCCCGAGCCCGTTGTCGGTTCTAGAACTTCCGCGGCTCAACCAGTTATCGCCGATGAGGCCGTTCTCGAGGCTCAGGTAGCCCGTATCGACAACCTGTCGAGAATTGACTTCTGGGCGCCGTACTATCATCTCGAGCGTTCCGTTATCCTTTGGCGATGCGAGCACATCGGCTATCTTCGCCTCGATCTCCTCAGTCGTCAGGTGGAGTCTGAAAAGCGTTCCTTCCATACCCGAAAGATTCTACACCGAAAAGAAAAACGCGTGGAGCGGCGCACCGTTCCACGCGTTTGGTCGAACGACCTCACTCGTCAACTACGGCTTGATCGCGTAGTCGTACCAGCAGGAGGTCGGGTTGTAGTAGTTCTGTAGCTGCTCTTCGATGAAAGCGACAGCAGCGGCTCCGCCCGTGCGTCCTGTTTCTTTCGGATCGAGGATCTTGTCGATCTGATCACGAACCGATTCGAGGTGAATGCGGGTCGTGCGATCCGAGGCTTTCGGCAATGCTGCAACAGCCATCGCGCGAATGTCCTGCAGCTCGGCCCGATAGAATCCGCGTTCGTCGCCGCTCGATACGAACATTGCCGCGAATCCTGCCGGCAATCCCTGGGGCATCGCTGCCGCGGCTGCGTTCAGCTTAGCATTCGCGATGTCGAGGTAAGCGCGCTGGAGGTTGCGGCGGTATGCGTCCACAACCGGTGCCGGAGCGCTAAGCTCGGTCCAGACACCGCTGCGAACATCAGCTAACAGATCGCCAGGTCCGTAGGTCGTCGATCCGTCAATCGCCTGCTGTTCGACAAGTCTTGCGAACCTTGCACTCGACAACAAATTGTTGAGAAC
>JAQSDP010000064.1 GCA_029945985.1 bacterium
TATATCGCAAAGTCGGCCCGTTGAAAATGCTTTTTTTGATTTCGCCTAAGTTCTGCCGTCATTTATGATCCGGCGCTTGAGCGTGAGTATTCGAAATCTCAGCGGAATGGAATTTCCGCCTGTGCTTCCGTGAGTTTTCCTTCGACGAGTGTTCAATATCTCCGGACATAGATTCATTTGCAAACTCCTGACCATCGACCCGAACGCCGGAGTGAAACTTCTCCATCGCAAAGCTCAGTTCATGCCGGCGTAGTGCCTTTCATGCCGCCAGCCGAGTTCCGGAAACTCTGCCACGCTATTTATAGATCGTTGGTCATAGGTGGATGTTTTGTTGTGTGGATGGGTGAGGAGTGCCGAGCTGGGATTAGATCAGCTCAACGATCATGGGGTTGTGCGCTAAGAACGAGGAGCGTTCTTCAGCGGATACGACTTAGAGCGGGGAGAAGGCTAGAAGATCTGCCTCGGGAGTTAATAGCTCAAGGATTCGAGCCGCATCCGGTCGTCGGTCTTTAGCCAGGGCTAATATGACTTCGCCGCGCATTTCAGAGGTTTGATATATTTTTCCAGTGAGCAAATAGAAATGCTTTTCGACGAAGATCTTGACCGACGCATGTGGGCGGATCCGGAAAAAATCAAAGTTGTCGTTTAGGTACTGTCTGACGCTTTTGCGAATCTCCTGTAAAGCACTGTTGCGAAATCGTTGTCGGCCTTTGGCATCGTTCGACAGGTAGGCGCGCAAGGCGAAAGGAAAGCTCAACTTAAAAGAAAGCGTGGCGAGAGTGTCCCGGTCGAACAGTCTATTCTCGAAGTGTCTGTTAAGACGCGGCAACGCTGCTGTATCGAATATGAGCGCTTGATCGGAACTCGGGACATGTGACTTCGGAATAAACGCCTCAACGAAGAAATTCGGCGTGAAGTTGTAACCCTCGGTCAATGGATCCCGATACCGAAGCTCGGGAAGTGAGCCGCTGGATTCTATCTCCAAATTGACGTTGTATTGGATGATGTTTTTCGCATATGTATGTTGCTTATATATTGCCTTTGACGAGTACACGGTCGAACTCTTGTAGTATTTAGAGTCCCCGACGTAATAAATGTCATCGGGTTGGAACAGTGAATCGTGCTTTACAACGTGGTCGGCTATCTTTCCGTCAGGTTGTTTTTTCAACTCATCGTATGACCGGAGCGGATCCGAGAGTAACTTGTCAACCATGTCTTCAAATACAATGTTGTAGTTGCTACAGAGAAGGTATTCCGTCTTATCGACTCTTGTGGACGCTAATGTCGTTCTCCGGAAATAACCCTCAAGAAGTGAATGGAGTTTGCGAAGGGCATCATTGAAATAGTTACCTCGAATTCTTCTCAGTTTCCGCTCCGCTTTATATTCGAAGGTGCTCGAAAGATTCGGCCGGAAGGAAATAGGCAATTGAATTCGGATCATGAATTGCCTGCTCAATCTGTACAAGACATTGAAATAGATCTCGAAGAGTTCGTCTTCGTAAGTTCGAATTGTACGCTGATTAAAAGAGCGAACATAAACTGGTCCGTCGGTCTGTATGATCGGGGTACTCTGCCTAATCACCTTCGCCCAGTTCGGTCGCGCAAAATCTGTGCTACCAAGTAAAGCTTGCCTAAACATCACCATGTCCGAGTTCTTATGAAAAAAGTCTATGAGACTGAGCGAAATCTCAAGATAGCTCGTCTGATTGAGTGGAATGTTAGAAACAATTGAGGATAGGTGATCGCGTGACGTTATCTCGGTTGACGGGTTCCGCCGCCGAAACTCGCGAATTGACATGAAAGACAGAAGGGAAAACTGGTAAAAATAGTCAAACAGCCCTCGGTTGGCGGCGAACAGACTCCCGGCGATTGATTGGAAATCGGTCGCGAGTTCAACGACTGGGACGAAGCCAAGGAATAGGTCGTCTTCAACGTAAATCTTGGGAACGACGAGTGCCACTTGCCGGTTAACCAAGTTGGTATAGTAGCCGACGAAATTGAGACAACCGGAACCGTTGCCGATTTGCGTTATCAAGTGTTCAGGAAACTGCGATTCGAGAACATTGATCGGATAAGCATAGTTCTCAACGAATAAGATCATTGCGCGCAATTGGCTCGATCCCGTTAAAACTGAAGAAACTTTTAAGCACCGCTTCAGATTGGTAGACGTCCTGGAATGTGAAGGTTGTCGCTAGATCTGTTCTGAAAATATAGTTTTCATCGGTAGGATCTTCGTTCTTGAAAACATCGAACCAAAGGTAGAACATAACCTTGCTAATAAATTGATCGCCCCGGATCGAGTATGATGAACTGTTTATGAACCGGTTCCCAAGCTGTTTATCCTCACTTTCAGTAATGCTGTGGACCTTCGCATTAATCTTCCTTAAGAATTGGCCCCATGAGTAGTTGGAATCGGACAACTCAATTACAAACTGGTCGGCATCATCATAGTCAATCGGCGAATATTCCCATTGCCACCGCCGTTTGAAAGCGCTATCCATTGGGAAAAGCGATTGGTCAGACGTGTTCATGGTGGCGATTATGTTCAGGTTCGAGGGGAGGATCATGATCGAATAGGGATCAGCCGAAACCATGCCTCCTCTCTCTTCTCTTATTCTAGTGAGTATATCGGCATACTCTTTAGCTGACCCAAGGAGGCCTTTCAAAGTAGTTGACATGTCCGAATCGACGTTGATCCAGTACTCCGAAAAACCGTCCGGGTTTCGATCCAAAAGCTGGAAGAGATCTCCAAAAATTGCTGCGCAATTTCCCCGGTTAATTTCTTCGATCACAAGAAAGACTTGAACCTCAGGATTCTTCCATGCCTCGACATACGAATCAATAAAGATTCTGGGAACGAACGCATAAAGAATTCGGGTGCCGTTATCAACAGGCTTGTAGGAACCAACAAAGTCCGAATAGCTGTATTCGGGATGAAAAGTTGTCGTGAACCTGGGTTGACCGCTCGTCATCAACGAGGCGCGATAGGACTTTCCGCTACCGGGGCAGCCAAATATAATTACATTCCTCCCGACTCCGGCAGGTGAGACTGCAGAGTGGGTCGGTTTGTCTTTTCGCTTCGGAATATAGGCGTCAAACGAAGGCTTTTCATCTGAGAAAATCGTTTCCGGCGTTAAACCGTTAGCGGTAAGAAATTGTTCCCATTCTGTCGTAGAAAACTCCAGGCTAGTGGCAACTAACGTCTCGTATCGCGCGACAGTCTTCTCGATCAACTGTTCTCGAGGATTCCCATTCCGCTCGAATTCCTCGTTTCGGAACAACCAGATGACAAGCGCAACGCGAACTCGATCTAAGTTATAACCCGTTGAAAGTTTATCCTCAATATCCGGGAGGATGCTGACCTGTTCGTCATCAATCTTTAGAAGAGGCGTTGGGCGTCCTGGATAATTGCCATCGGTCTTGAGTCGAGTCGTTAGAAAGTTGTTCCCCGTTGCATAATCCGATTTGTTCGCCCACTCGCTAAGAAAATTAGCGGTATAATGCCCTTCCTCGGATAGTGCGACCACCTCTCCTACGCCGGTGACGAATCGTTGGCGGTTATCTTCCGCGTTAATACTTAAATCAGCCGAGGTCGTACCCGTTTTCTTGAGCAGCGAGCTTGCCGCAAGTAGGTAACGGATCGCACTCGTTACCTCGATGGGCTTCTTCCCCGATCTATCTGTGAGATCACCGAGGGTTTCAAATGCCTTCTTCAGTACCAGGCCAGAAATATACATACGCGTGAATTAGAACAATTGATCTTGCACGGGCCCATCTACGAAATGTCTCGGTCTGTTCACGTTAAACTGGACATGCTCTGGCAGGTATTCATCGATCGAACCAATTCCCATATCCGTCAAATATGGGACTAATTGCTTACCCATCAACCTGGCGAAGTGCGGCGGAACGGCGTTTCCGATTTGCTGATATTTTGACTTGGTAGTCCTTCCGTAAAAGATAAAATCATCGGGAAACGTCTGAAAGCGGGCGATCTCGCGTACAGAAAAAATTCGATCTTCAGTCGGATGCCAGACCGCCGCATTCTCTGGCTTGAATGCCGCAGTTACAGTCCCAGCCACATCATGTCGGGCGTAGCGCCGAAAGAATTTTGGATAGTGATACCTGGCCATGTTGTCCCTAATCTTCTTCCATCGATCTGGAAGAACCTCATACGGCAAATCCTTCCAAGAACCTCCCTCTGGGATCATGGACCCAAAATGAATTGCCTGCGGGTTCAGTTTCATCAGCTCCGTCTGATTAGGTGTTTTGCTCGTCAATCCAGCCAAAGTACTCTGAATCGACATGTCAGTTCCGCCCGATAGGGCTGGGGGGTAAGCGAATGGTAGATAGTCTGGCGCTTTTAGCGCGACCACGACTACTCGAATGCGATTTTGCGGAACTCCGAAATGCGCGAAATTGAGTAAGCGGAACGTCGAGAAGTATCCGAGATTTCGAAGATGCGACGAAATCTCATCAATCAGCTTAACATCCGGATCAGAGCCTCGGAACGAAAGTAACCCCCTAACGTTCTCATATATAATCGCCTTCGGCTTAAGGTTTTCAATAAACCTAAAGGTCTCCTCGAACAGGTTTCCGCGGTCATCCGATTTTCCGCGACGACTCCCTGCATTTGAAAAGGGTTGGCAAGGAAACCCAGCGGTAAGTAGGTCGATATCATCGATTGCGGGAACGTCGAGAGTGCGAATGTCACCGCAAACAACGTGCTCCCCCAAGTTTCGTCTATACGTCTCGCAGCTGTCTTCGTCCTTATCGTTCGCCCATACGACCTCGTATCCCGCCTGAACTAAGCCCAGATCAATACCGCCGCACCCAGAAAAAAGACTGAGTGCTTTCAGTGTTTCTGTAGAATCCAATGACATCCGCTAAACCTCTTCAATCGTCGCAAACTCAGCGTATAGAGTACATTCTTAATACCGCACCACCTAGTCGTGCCGTACTTCGATGGTACAAGTAATGGTAGAAGTCGAAAAGCCCTTCGAGAAACAAAAAATGTTTCGGTCTGGCGAGTAGCTCTGTGTGAGTCAAGGCTTAACCTATGATGTACTGGACATTCTACTCCAACTTAAATGAATAGCAATTGACGCTACGCATCGAGAAAACTTCTCAAGACCGCTTCAATTCGTAGCGAATCCCTTAGTTCACACGACCATATAACTAGAGTTTCCCAACCTAACTTGCGTAGTTCCTCAAGATTGCGACTATCTCGATCTTTGTTTCGTTCAAACTTCTGTCTCCAGTACTCGGTATTAGTTTTTGGAAGGTCCCCCCTGCGGCACGAATGGTCATGCCAGAAGCAGCCATTCACGAATATAACCTTTTTTCTGCCGGGCAGTACTACATCCGGTGAGCCTGGAAGATTTCGACGATGCAATCTAAATCGATAGCCCATCCTATGAACAAGCCTTCGAACTTTGAGTTCCGGTCCTGTATTCTTCCCCTTAACCGACGACATGATTTCACTTCTGGTTTTGGGAAGATATTGACCTTTTGCAATTTCGGGGTTCTTAGTGTTTCTTCCGACCGACACGATAGTTACCTTTGAGGGAAGCCCCTTTAGCATTAAGATTTGCGACTAACTCTTACTTTATCGTTGCTTATCACTCGTACTGAAACCTTGATGCCGGCTTTCTTCGCCATAACGTAGTAACGAGTGTAAGCGTGTCTCCTTGTTCCCGGTACGCGGGGAAGCTCCAGTGATTCGCCGATCTTCAATTGTCGGAGTTCCGGATACACGATGCTCCGAACGCCGCCCCTCTTTATCGGAATGCCAAGATATCGGAGCGTCTTAGAGACAAGCCCTGGGGTCACATTCAGCATTCCGACGATCTCCGTAATGGGTTTGTTTTCCTCTACGTAGAGACGTCTAATTTCCTCGACATGCTGACGCGGCTTCCAATGTTTCCGTTGGACCGCAACGCCAGCCTCCCGCAAGATCGACCGGATAGTCTCGCCCGAAGTTCCAATTCTTTCGCCGATCGCGCGATAGCTTAATCCCTCGTCGCAGTACATTTGCGCTATCTCCTCGGTTCGCTGCCAAGCGGGAGATTTGTCTGAGCCTCCGTGTTTCACGCGCGAACAGAATAGCATTTCCGCTTGCGGAATAAGGAGAGCGTCGCCATCCAAGATCACTTTAGGCGGCCTCTTCGATGGGGATGTATTCTAATTCTGTCGGAGATTCCGGAGCCAACATTGCGAATAGCGTTTTGACTTCAGCCGGATCCGCGTCGGGACCGAGGGCGGCGACGGCGTGCATTACGCGATCGATGTCTGCGAGCGCCTTTTCTTGATCCTCGGGCGTGAGTTTATCGAAATAGTCGTGCTGAAACGGCATCGCGGTATTCTAGCATCGGATGCGCGAAATTTCGTTGTTACGATGGGAACCTGCTATCGCGTCGGCGACCAAGCGAATTCCCCCTGCGGCGACCAGAGAATCTCGTGGATTTTTATGGTATAAACGTGTTGCTCACGAGAGTTTTTCGTATGAAACAATTCCTACTTGCGTGCTCGATATTATTGGCGCTTCTTCCAGCGCCCGCTTTTACCCAGGATGAACAGCGGTTATTCAAGGGGGTTGAACTCTACCAGGAAGGTAAGTTTCAAGAGGCCGTTGAAGTCCTGAGTCAGTTTATCGAGAAGGAGAAGGATTCTTGGGTTGCATATACATACCTAGGAGGATCATTGGCCAACCTCGGACGAAATGACGAAGCGATTGTGATTCTGTCGACAAAGCCCGTCGGTAAAGTCCGGCCCTCTGTGTTTCCGCTGGACTCACCGATGGAAATTTTGAAAAAGGCAAAGGCTATCAATACAAAAGATGCACGAAGAAATAAGACTGAAGGCGACGTAGTACTTTTTGTAGAATTCAAGGGAAACGGAGAAGTTGGATTTGTTCTGCCCACAAAACCTCTTCCTGATGGCCTGACTGATAGTGCGATCGAAGCAGCTCGTAAGTTTAAGTTCCGACCCGCAATCAAAAATCAAAAACCAGTATCAACCATCCGCACAATAACTTTTACGTTTGGAAACTACCGATAGTCTCGGACGTTTTCAAGGTCATTGCCGTGATCAATCTTTCCCTGGTATTCGAAACGTCCGTCCGCTGTCCGAGCCTTTCCTTAGTCCGAGCATTGATAACTCGGAATTGAGCAGTTCCGCTATCTCTCTGGCCTTGCCCGCGGCTTCCGCGCCTTTCTCCACACGATTGAAAATGCCGCCGGCTTTTCCACCGGCGACGACCTTTCCAACGGCTATCCCGATACGAACTCGAGACAGCCATTCGGATAATTTGAATTTAGGCTTCATCCTTCGTCGCGTCCTGGGCAAAGATGCCGATCAAGAAGACGACGATCGTTACGATCGCGATCTGAATCTCGCTTGGAACGTGAATGCCGAAAAGAGCGATCAGGGATGCGATCGCACCGATGATCGCGGTTAGAGTAGTTTTCCAGTTAGTCACCATAATTTTCACCTCGATTTGTTTATCTTCTTTGCCGAAGCAATTCCTTTACGTCTGCCTTAACTTCTTTGAAGTCGTCTTTGTTCACCATCTTTTCTTCGATCCGTACAAGCCGACTTTCAATGTCGGAGCGGACCGTCGATAC
>JAQSDP010000065.1 GCA_029945985.1 bacterium
GCGGCAATGCTGAGAGCGCGGAACTTTTTCGATCGCGGATACACAAGCGTTCGCGATCTGGATGAGAATTAGGTAGTATCTAGAGTTTAATTTTGAGAGGTAAATATTATGGGAAAGGGCGATAAACGTACGCGTCGTGGAAAGATCTTTGCTGGTTCATACGGAAAGTCACGTCCGAAGACCACCAAGAAGAACACCCCGACCGGTGCAGACAAGAAAGACTAGCTTTTTTGGTTTAAATGTCACAGGAAACCGTAAAAGTCACTATTAACGGAGCAGAGATCGAAGCCGAGAAGGGTGCGGTCCTGATAGATGTGTGCCGAGATAACGCGGAAAACATCCCGTCGTTCTGTTACTACAAAGACCTTGCTCCGCAGGCTTCGTGTCGTATGTGTCTGGTTCGCATCGAGAAGATGCCCAAGCTGCAGACGTCATGCACGATCAAGGTGACGGATGGCATGGTGGTGACGACCAAGAGCCCTGAGATCGAAAAAGCGCAGCGGTCAATGGGCGAATTCCTGCTAACCAATCACCCACTCGATTGTCCGGTTTGCGACCGCGGCGGCGAGTGTGAGCTTCAGGAAGTCATTTTTGACTGGGGCGACGTTGAAGAACGGTTCACGGAAGAAAAGAACAAGGCTCCGGAGAAGTATCTCTCACCGATCGTCGCGAACGATCCGCAGCGGTGCATTCTGTGCAAACGCTGTACGCGGGTCTGCGATGAGTGGATGGGCGAGGATGCGATCGAAGCCGGAAATCGCGGAGCGAATACCGTCATCGGAACTTACGGCGGCTGGCTAGACTGTTCGCAGTGCGGCAACTGTATTGAAGTTTGTCCGACCGGGACGCTATTAGACGCAGTGTATCGTCACGAGACCCGCCCTTGGGAGCTCGATCAGACGATCTCGACGGATGTTTATTCATCTGACGGAATGCAGCTATCTATCGGTTCGCGTAGTGGCGAAGTGCACCGCATCGTAGCCCGCGACCGATATGTGAATGGACTGAACGGTGAGTTTTTGGATGTAAAGGCTCGGTTCGCACACGAATTCGTAAACCATCCTGATCGCATCAAGACCCCGCTGATCCGTTATTCGAAAGGCGGAAAGCTGATTCCGGCGACATGGGACGCAGCGATCAAGCTTGTTGCGGACAAGCTTTCTACTTACGGCTCGGATACTGCCGTAGTTGCGAGTCCGCGGCTTACGAATGAATCGATCGGGGCACTCGGATTCTTCGCTCGTGATGCGGTGAAGTCGGAGAAGGTCGGTGTGACGGACCGTCAGAGCATGTCTGCGTTTTTCGAGAATCTGAGCGCTCCATTAGCGACGCACAAAGAGATTCGTTACGCGAGCACGATCTTGCTTATCGGCGGTGAGCCCGAAGAAGAACAGACCTACACGGCGAAGCAGATCAGGCAGGCAGTAAGGAACGGCGGAGCGAAGCTGGTCGTCATTAATGAGACTCCGATCAGACTTACTTCCAAGGCTGTTATCTTTGTACATGCAAACCGCGGAACGCTCGATGCTTACGCCTTGGCTGCGATCGATCCGGCAAATGATTCGTCGGCTGCTGAGAAGATGGGAGTTGAACCATCAGTTTTCAGCGACATCCGAGACGCGATCTTTGAAACCAGGGGCGATGTGATCATTGTGTGTGGATCAGATCTTTCGCCTGCTGCTCAGGCCGTCATTGCAGCATCTGCGGGTAGCATTTCCGGTGAGGGACGCCGGGCACTTCTCCATCCGCTTCCGCTCTATAACAATTCCGTCGGAGCCATCGACATTCTAGGCGGTGGCACAGAGGCCGAGGCGATCGGTTCTGCGAGGGCCGCGTACGTAGCGGGAAGCTTGCAGGATCCGAGCCTTCTTGCCGGCAAAGAGTTTGTCGTCGTTCAAGAATTATTTGAAACTGAGACGACTGCTCATGCAGATGTCGTGTTTCCGGCCGCTTCTTTCGCCGAGATAGACGGCACATTTACCAATAACGCGGGCAATGTGCAGCGAGTCCGCAAGGCCGTTGAGCCGATCCATCAGGCCAAGCCCGACTGGATGATCACGCGGGCGATCGCCTCTGAAATGGGAGCAGATCTTGGATTCGAGCCGTCAGCCTCGTCAGCTTTCAAAGCCGTCGCGGATGCCGTTCCGGCATACAACGGATTGCGATACCCGGCATTGAAGGATGAGTCAAACCCGGTTCAGGCTGCATATGAAATCACGGATCGAAACGTCGCTGCCTCGGTGGAGGAACTGCAAGCGGCCGTCGATGTGATGACTTCAGAGGACAAGGTCACTGAGACACCCAGGATCGGGCATAAACTGCACCGGCTGACGACGATGACGAGTAAGACGGCTCAGTTTCACCTGCTGGCGAACGGCAATCCGAAGCCGGACAATCTGCTATTGTCGCCGCTGGTGCAGATCGAACCGAGTGGAGTTAAGAAAGCTCTTGCGGCGACGGTCGGTGTTGGAGATCGAGAGTAAGGTTTTGAATTGAGCCTGCTGGCATTGATTTTTACGGTTCACGTTAAACCACCCGCTACCGCAGGTGGTAATGACAGTACTTATGGAAGCTGTTCTTAAAACTGCTTTTCCTTTTATAGTGTTTAGTGCCGCGATCCTTGCGGCCTTCGGCGGTGTGTTGATGATCGTGGCATATACGGTCCTCGCCGAACGTAAAGGCTTAGGCTGGATGCAAGGACGTGTCGGCCCGAACAGGGTTGGCCCGTGGGGGCTGTTTCAGCCATTCGCCGATCTGCTGAAGTTCATACTTAAGGAAGACCTGGTTCCAGATAAATCGACCAAGTTCGTCTATTTTCTGGCTCCTTTGGTCGCGATCACATGCGCACTGATCCCGATGGTGCTGTACCCATTCGGACCGCGAATTGCCGACCCGCTCGGATGGCTCGTTCCCTACGTCGCGGACTGGCCTACGGTCGGTCCAGCCGTCAGTTGGATCGCTGAACAGGCGATCAATATGCCGCTGACGATCGCACGGATCGATGTCGGAGTTCTATTCATCCTGTCGATAACCTCCGTGGGAGTTTTTGGGATCGCGTTAGCGGGTTGGTCTTCAAACAGCAAGTATTCATTGATGGGTGGTCTGCGCTCCTCTGCACAGATGATCTCGTACGAACTTGCGATGGGCGCATCGATCATCGGCGTAGTGATGCTCGCGGGCACGCTGGATCTAAACGGTATCATCGAGGCTCAGATCCGTTCACCGTTCAAGTGGTTCATTATTCCGCAGTTCATTGCTTTCGTAGTATTTTTGATCTCGGCGTTCGCTGAAACGAACCGCGTACCTTTCGACCTTCCGGAGGCGGAGACTGAACTCGTCGCCGGTTTTCATACCGAATATTCCGCGCTCAAGTTTGCGCTTTTCTTCATGGCCGAGTACGTGAATATGTTCACGGTTTCCGTGCTGTGCGTGACGCTGTTTCTTGGCGGTTGGTATGTGCCGGGGCTCGGCAAGATCCTGGAGCCGGGTTCAATTCCGTATGCGCTCGTCAGCCATTTAGCGTTCATCGGAAAGATCTGTTTCTTCTTGTTCCTGTACATCTGGATTCGCGGGACGCTTCCGCGATTCCGATTTGACCAGCTCATGAATTTTGGATGGAAGTTTCTGCTTCCGCTTGGGATCGCGAACATTATTTTCACGATCCTGATTGTTTATTTTCTGAATAGCTAGGTCTGGAGTTTATGGCTTCTGACGTTTTGTTTTATATTTTTGCGGGTTTCGCGATCATGTGTGCGGTCTCAATGGTCTATCACAAGAACCCACTCTATAGCGCTATCTCGCTGGTCGGCGTATTTATTGCGCTGTCGTGTCTATATGTAACCCTCGCTGCTCCGTTCATCGCCGTCGTGCAGATACTGATCTACGCGGGCGCGATCATGGTACTGGTAGTGTTTGTGATCATGCTACTGAACCTTGACGAGGACAGGCGCGAGAACCGACTTGGATATTTGTACGCCGTCGGGGGCGGGCTTGGGCTGATATTACTCGCCCAGACGTTCTTCATCTTCTACGCTGTGATGCGGGCGCCTCAGCAAGCGGTCAACACCGCCGAGACGGCAGGCAAAACGCTGAGCATCGGGCAGGCGATGTATACGGAATATCTTCTGCCAGTGGAGATCGTCGGCGTGATGCTGCTAATGGCGATAATTGGCGGTGTCGTGATGTCGCGGCGACTTAACCAGGAACAGATCGAAACGGTCGTTGAGGCGGAGATGAATCTTCGCAATCAGCAAGAAGAAAAGGACGATTTCAGGATCGCATTCTAGTATGGAACCGAGCTTGGCCAGCTATTTGGCGTTATCAGGAATATTGTTCACCATCGGCGCGGTGGGCGTTATCTTCAAGCGTAACGCGATCGGCATGTTCATGTGTATCGAGCTGATGCTTAACTCGGTGAACCTGACATTCGTTGCCTTTTCGCGATACTACGCCGATACGACCGGGCAGCTTTTTGTATTCATGGTAATGGCAGTCGCGGCGTGCGAAGCCGCCGTCGGCCTCGGCATCATCATCGCGTTCTTTCGAAACCGTATCTCGGTGGATGTAGATGATGCGAGTTTGTTGAAGAATTAGGACTTATGCCGGCCGTCATCAGACGAGCCAAACCGGGGGATGAAATAGCGGTCGCAACCTTCGCGATCAAGCTTTTCGATCTGCATGCGGGTTACGACCGAGAGCGCTTCTCGACTTTTGCCGACATCGACGGGGCGGCACGGTTCTATCGAAGCCGATTTGATAGGCCGGACTCAGCGGTTCTTGTCGCGGAGGTCTTTAACGAAGTGGTCGGGTTCGCATATATCGAGAGAGATGAGCTCAACTACGCGGAATTGCTCGAGAACGGGGCATGGCTCCACGACATTTTTGTTGAGAAGGCGGCCAGATCGCAAGGTGTGGGAAAAGCTTTGATAGAGGCCGCGGCGGCAGTCGCGAGGGAACTGGGAGCAAAGAAACTGCTCTTGACCGTCGCGGACAAGAACCTTTCCGGCCAAAGGTTTTTTTCGAATGCGGGATTCCGTCAGACGATGATCGAAATGACGTTGAATTTGTCCGACAGTTCCAATGATTGAGAATAATCTCTTAAGCATCATCATTTTCGCCCCGCTTTTGGGTGCAGTGATCAATTGGCTGGTCGGCGGGCGGCTGAGGAACGAGCTTTTCAGCTCGGTCATCGCCTGCGGATCAATTGCGATCTCGACGGTCGTCGCCTTCATGATCGCGTTTGGTATCGGGACGCCGCACAAGGGCGCGCTGATCGACCCCGAAGGCCAACCGATACTCGACCACATCTGGACCTGGATCAACGTCGGCGGATTCCGGGCTGATTTCGCGCTCGGCATGGACGAATTGTCGGGTATATACGCCTGTTTCATTACCTTCGTCGGCCTTCTCATCCACATTTTCGCCACTGGTTACATGAAAGGGGACGACGGTTTCTACCGTTTCTTCGCTTACCTCAACCTGTTCATGTTCGCGATGCTGACGCTGGTCCTTGCGGACAACTACCTGTTGATGTTCGTCGGCTGGGAAGGCGTTGGACTCTGCTCTTACCTGTTGATCGGCTACTACATTAAAAAGGACGAGGCACGAAAAGCGGCGAAGAAGGCTTTCGTGATGAACCGCATCGGCGACTGGGGCGTTCTGATGGGGATCTTCCTGGTCTTCACTCTTACAGGCTCCATCTCGTTCTTCGACAAGACGGTCGATGGTGAGCAGGTCACAAGCGTTTTCACATTCGTCGTGAATTCGATGTCCGCTGATCCGTTTACATGGGGAGCGATCGTCGCGGGTGGTCTGACCTCCGTTGGGGTGTTGATGTTCATCGGCGCCACCGGTAAATCGGCTCAGATCCCACTGCTTACGTGGCTGCCGGACGCGATGGCCGGGCCGACGCCCGTTTCGGCACTGATCCACGCCGCAACGATGGTCACGGCAGGCGTTTATCTCGTGGTCCGCTCGAACGCGATCTATCAATTTTCGCCGACTGCGATGTGGATCATTGCGGTCATTGGCGCAGCGACGGCCTTGTTCGCGGCTACGATCGCGATCGGCCAGAACGACATTAAGAAAGTTCTTGCATATTCGACGGTTTCGCAGCTCGGATTTATGTTCCTTGCCGCGGGCGTAGGGGCATTCGTCGTGGCGATCTTCCACGTAATGACGCACGCATTTTTCAAAGCGTTGCTGTTCCTTGGATCCGGTTCGGTAATCCACGGGATGCACCACGAGCAGGACATGCGGAAAATGGGTGGATTGCGCAAGCATATGCCCATCACATTCATTACGATGGCGGCGGGATGGTTGGCGATCTGTGGTATCCCGATATTTGCCGGTTTCTTCTCTAAGGACGAAATCCTATATAAGACATTTGCGGCCGACAATTACTTTCCCGGCGGGCTGAAGTTTCCCGGTGAAGAGATGCTTTGGGGAGTCGCGACGATCACTGCGATCCTTACGGCGAT
Source organism: bacterium (assembly GCA_029945985.1). Taxonomy (GTDB): domain Bacteria; phylum Acidobacteriota; class Blastocatellia; order Pyrinomonadales; family Pyrinomonadaceae; genus OLB17. The sequence goes on from JAQSDP010000065.1 coordinate 6,480, forward strand.
CTATATGACGCGGATGATGGTGATGACTTTCTGGGGCACTGAGCGTTTTCATGATGCTCTGCCCGGTGAAGAACATCACGCCGATCACCATGCTGACGATGCTCATCGCGTCGATGCTCACGCGGACGATGACGAAGAAGACCACCATCACGCATTGCCTGCTGATTTCAAGCCGCACGAATCCCCGTGGGTGATGACCTTGCCGTTGATCGTTCTTGCTGTCCTCTCGACTTTTGGTGGATTGCTAGGCGTACCGTATGCGATGAGTTCGCTTGTCGGAGCAGGTGACGTCAACGTGTTCGAACACACGCTTGATCCCGTCATTGCTGAGAAAGGTGAGCACGGAACTGCTGAGAAGAAAGAGGTGAAACACTTCTTTGCTGCAGCGGCCACATCGGAACCGGGAGCGACCGCCGCGCATGATTCACATTCGCCGGAAGTGGTTGCAAAAGAGCGTTGGCTCGCTCTGCTCTCGACCGTTCTTGCGGCAGTAGGCATTGGAATCGGATTTCTACTTTTCCTCACGACCCCCCTTCGCAAGATGCCAAAGATCCTCGAAGAAAAGTGGCGGCTCGATGAGTTTTATAACGGCTATTTTGTTGACCCGATCACGAAGCTTTCAACGGTTGGCCTTTGGAAGGGTTTCGACGTTGGGTTCATTGATGGGATCGTAAATGGGATCGGAAGTGCGGTCGCGGAGCTCGGCAACATTGCCCGTAGCGTGCAGGTCGGATTCGTTCGCAGCTACGCAGCGATGATCCTGCTCGGTGCGCTCGCGGTGATCGGATATTTTATTTATTTCGGTTTGAAGCTAGTCGCTTAGTTTAGAGTCCAAGCCTTGGCTTGATGCTCGAGAACATATCAGAACAAGCTGAAGCTTGAACTCTGAACATATGGATTTTCTCTATACAAACTTGTTGACGATACTGATCCTGCTCCCGGTTTTCGGAGCGGTGGCGGTCGTGCTGCATCAGATGTTCTGGAAACAGGAAAGACATTTGAAATGGCTGACGCTCGGCATCACGCTCGTCAACTTCCTGATCTCGATCCCGCTCATCTACGGAACTCAAACGTCAGGCTTCTCCTTTGAGGTAAACAAGCCTTGGATCGCGGCGATCAACTCGAACTATCACATCGCGAT
>JAQSDP010000066.1 GCA_029945985.1 bacterium
TTTTTCACGGCACACCCATTGCAGACATCCCCGTCGGAGGATCTCGTTATGAAAAGGGGAATTACTTACCTGGCGTTGATGGTATTGCTCGCAGGCACCGCGATGGTTTGCGTCGCCCAGACGAATGCGCTGGCGAAGGCTCAGCAGGTGACCGGCGATCGCTTTACTATTCGGATGCGGACGCCCGGCGGGGCTAATATTTACGCTGTTAAGCAGCCGTCTAGAGAGATGATCGAGGCGATCGACGACGGCCTCGCGGACCTGCTCGCGGTGGCTCGTAAGAATGGCTATCGTCGGATGCTAAGTCCGAGTAACTACACCATTTTCATTGCACGCGCAGACCGCCAAAAGGACGGTGACGGAGCGTATTCGCCAGATATCGCGGTCGGAGCAGCCCAGTACGCCGGCTCGGTGTACGACCAGGGTGGCTTCATTTACGCGGCCGGTATGGTGATCTCTAACAGCCCGCTCTCATTCGCCGTGGCCGAACATACAAAGAACTTCAACCGCGTCCGGGACGTGGTCCGGTACGAGGGTGAGCATCTAGTGCTCTATCACAACGACCGCCAGCGGTACATGCAGACGCGTGATCATAGCCAGGGCGGGTCCCACCCGATCCTTCAGTAGGCATAACCCAGGTGGCGGAAGGCAGTCGGAAGCAGTGGATGCTTCGGCTGCCTTCTGCTTCTCCTGCCCTTCGGGTTCCGCAACGATTGCCTGATTTCGTGCATCCCACAACCGATAACGGAAACGCGCTCGCGGGTTTCGTGTTGGTGCATTCTCGAAAGCCCGATATTTACTTGGAAATATGGCTAACTGGCCATTATGAGGAAATGGCACGGCCATTGCTAATTACCTTCGTGGATGTCGTTTGAACGTCCGCGAAGATGGAGGATACGGCTTGTGAGATCCATCATTTTCAGTACCAAAGTCTTCGCGGTCACGACTTTGATCTTTCTCAATTTTTCGTCTTTATCAGCCCAGTCGGGAAGCTCTATCTATGAGTTGCCTGCGGGCACACGCATCAAGGTGCGGATGGACACGGAGATCAACTCGAAGGTGAATCGAGTCAACGACACGTTCATCGTGCGGGTAATCGAACCGGTGTTTAACCGAGGCGTCGAGATGATCCCGAGAGGGGCTCTCATCGACGGCCGGATCCTGAGAGGCAGCGCGGCGGCTTATGGCGGCTACGACGGGGTTCTCGAGGTCGATCTGGTCAGGCTTCGGCTCAATCGAAAGGATGTGATCGAGATAGATGCAAGCCCGGTAAAGCGGTTCGAAGCTCCGTCGCGGACGCTGTTTAAGGTCGCGACGATCGGCGGATTGACCGCCGTGGGAGCCCTCTTCGGCTCGGCAGTGAATAGCCGCAGCGGAATGATGGTTGGAGCAGGGATCGGCGGCGCGTCGGGCAGCGTGATCGCATTTGGCCGAAAGGGGTCAGACGTAAAAGTAAAGACGAATGAAGAGTTTGAGATCGTATTGAAAAAGGAAGCGGTGCTTCCGGTTAAAGAATTCTAAAGATTGGTCGCGGGGCAACTCCGGCCATATCGAGAAAGTCCGGTGTGAAGGGGAGAGCGCGCCGGGCTTTTTCTTTTTAAATTCCATTCGATCTCCGCGACCGTCGCTTTCACCTTTAACCATCGCGATCTTCGTAATATTCATTACTTTGTCATCCGAACCCTTTCACTCCGATTTGCGCGACATCGGCGATCGCGTCAACACGCAAGAAAACGTCGCAAATACAATTGCACCCCCAGCACCGCCTTTTTTTGATCCCCGGCGAACTTTTGCACGCCTGCACCGCTCACGTGACGGAGTTGGCAGTCAGGAGTGGAAGTCAGAATTCGGATTTAGAAGTCCGATCGAAGGAGTGAGCGTCGGAAATCCTGCAGCCTCCTTCAGTCCTACTCCTGAATTCCGAATTCGGATTTCTCACTTGACACGTCGTCCTAGCTGTCGTACATTCGTTGTCTATGGAAAAACAACTGTGTACTACAAGCGATTGGATAGAGTTCAACGATTCGACGACCGAACTGCGGCATCGAAGCCCGCACGTCTTGCTTGGTGTTACTAGGACCTTCCGCATCAATGCGAAGGCTTACGAGCTGCTAGGGGAGCCGAAGGCAGTTCGGTTCCTGTTTGACGTCGGCCGCAGCCGGATCGGCATCCGAGCGGAAAGCCCCGAGAAGCCTCATGCGTTTCCAGTCAAACGCAACCAAAGCGGGCGCACCGTGCTCGTCCGCGGAGCTCTGTTCTGCAACAAATACGGAATTAAGCCAGACACTACCGTCGACTTCCAGGACGTTCGGCAGGACAGCGAAGGCACCCTGCTTCTTGACCTAACAACCGCGAAGGCATATCGAACATTTAGAGGCAGGTAGGGGACCACTCCCCCGTCACTATTGACCGCGCCGTCGACTCCGGCAGAAGCGTTCGTTCGTGCCGAACGCTCGATCGGTTGAGTGCGAAGAATCTGGAAGATCCTCTCCAAGTCCGTTGGTTTGATCGCCGTCTGAAGCCGTCACGCGACAACTGAGTAAATAGAGTCATTTTCTGGATAGGTGAAGCCGACAACCGGTGATATAGTGCTGCGCACGACCTTTAGCTTACGCCTTCCAGCCGTTGTGGCACCCCCCTCGTCACGTCAGTTACCCGGTCTAAGATCCATAGATTTCTAGAATAAGGAGCTCACAATGACCCCAAATATTTTACGTCGCAGCGCGCGCTTCGCGTGCCTGCTGTTGATCCCTGTTTTAGCTTCGTTTGCCGTGCCGACCATTTATGCGCAAAACGGAGAGATGCCGCTAACAGGCTCGAGCGACGCCCTGGCGCTTTTCAAACAAGGTCGGGAAAAGGCGGAGAACCTTGAAGATGCAGGAACGCTTTTCGATCAGGCCGTGCAAAAAGACCCGAACTTCGCGTTCGGTTACCTATTCGCCGGTCGGACAACGGGCGAGACCCAGAAACATCTCGCGACGGCCGTGAGTCTCGCGGACAAAGTATCGCCCGGCGAACGCGAGTGGATAATGGCCGCCTCGGAACAAAGCAAGGGCAACGCCGCCGCTCGACTCGCTCATCTCGAACAACTGTTGAAGCTGCATCCCGGTGATAAACGTGTGCATTCCCAGATGGGATTGTATTACCGCAACGCCGCCGGCGACGACTCAAAGGCGCTGATGCATTTCAACGAGGCGACAAAGATCGATAAAAATTACGCACCGGCCTATAACAACATCGGCTACTCGAGTCTTGACCTCGGCCGGAACAAAGAGGCAGAGGCCGCATTCAAGACCTACATCGAGTTGATCCCTAATAACCCAAATCCGTACGATTCGTACGCGGAGTTCTTGATGAGAAGCGGTAAATTCGACGACTCGCTGAAGTATTACAATTTGGCGCTGGCCAAAGACCCCACCTTCCACGATTCATACCGGGGCATGGGCAACAATTACGCCTACAAGGGCGAGTATGCGAAAAGCCGTCAGGCTTACCAGACCATTCTTGATAAGTCGACCAACGCTGGGCGGCGCAACCAGGCGGCGACGTCGATAATTAACTCATGGATCATCGAGGGGAATTTTGCGAAAGCCGTTGAGGCTAACCAAGCGCGAATCGAGGCCGCCGAAAAGGCCGGGGACACTCCGGCACAGGGGGGCCTTCATAACCTGGCCGTATTTCTCAGCATCGAAGCCGGCGACATGGAAGGTGCCGCGCGACACCTGGCGGCTGCCGCGACCCTTGCGGGCGATCCTTCGCTGCCGGCCGCACAGAAGGGTAACCGGGACTTCGCGGTTCAACTTCAGCGGGCAAGATTGTTGGGTGCGCGAGGAGATTTCACCGCGGCCCGAACGGAGTTGGAGGCGGCACAAAAATTTGCCGTTTCAAGCGGCAATCCCGGACCGAGCCGGACGTACAACCTGTTCGCAGGCATGTTGGAGCTGCAGCAAAAGAACTATGTAAAGGCGAACGAGCACTTCGCCAAAGCGAATCAGCTCGATCCGTTTGTCTGGTACTATCAGGCCCTCGCCTACGAAGGTGCCGGCGACGCGAAGGCCGCCAACGCACTTTACCGAAAGGTCGCCGACTGGAACCGGCTCGACACTTCCAACTACTTCTTTGTCAGGCCGCGTGCAATGGCGAAGCTGAAGAAGTAAACAAATAGGCCTCCGCCCAAGGAGATGAACGGCCGCGAAACCATCGAATGGGTCGCGGCTGTTTTTTTTCGAGCATCTGCCATGATGTGTAGTTATTGATGCGGCGAGTGCTCCGCGCTTTGTCGCCCGACAAATTCTCCGCGCTTGGGCGGACGCTGGCAGATCTTGTTCCACAAAACTTTTTCAGGCAAATTTCGCTATCGTCTTCGTCCGTACATTCCTTACCTATTGTTTGAACTAGGTTTGGATTTGTCGGGGCTAGCCGACCGATCATAGCAAAACGGACTGGGCTTCTTTAGGGTAGCCTGGTCTTTATAATTCTATGGGTGTCCAGGGAATCTTATATATGACGACGAAGGCGTGCCGCTGGCTGACGGTTCGCTGGTGATGGTGAATGGCTTGCATATAAGAGTGGTCCACTTCGAGGGTACCGAGATGTGCATTCACGAATGGCCGGAGGATGAACTGATATTTACCTTAGAGAGAATTCGGCCTGATCCGCAACGTGACGAATGGCCTGATCTGATCGAAGAATGAAAAACGCGCTTATGTTCGCTAGCTGACATAAATGGAACTTAGGAGTGTTAGGCTAAAGTCGCGGGGCAGGATAGGGTGGAATCCGGTCAGCACCATTATTTTCATTGCACAATGGGCGCAAAACCCTGTTGACCCGGTGTTTTTGATGTCGATCAGGTAGAGCGTCCCGGCCTGCCCCGTTTTTTCCCTAAGAGATCAATTGTTTTCCGGGTTCATTCGGCTGACTACTTTATAGCAGTAGCACGCGAACTCTGTGAGTGCCGGCCGATCGAGGATCGTGATCGTGCCGCGACTGTACTTGATGTATTCCAGTTGCTGCAAGGTGATCGCCGCGAGCGTAATGCTCGCACGTGTCGTTCCAACCATCAGGGAAAGAAAGTGCTGCGTAAGATGAAGCGTATCGCTGCGCGAACGGTCGTGGCACATCAGCAGCCATTTTGCGAGCCTCTCTTCAAGCATGTGCAGCGCATTGCACACAGCTGTCTGACTGACCTGGATCATCTGCGGATCTGGGACAGCGGCGAATACGAGACGTTTGTCGATCCGCAGCTTCAATACGACGAAGGGAAGATCGTTTTCTCGTTCCTGGGCAAGAAGGTCCGTGGGGAGTTCACGCTAGTGCGGATGTCCGGTCGCGTCAGAACCGGGGGCGGTAGCGACAGGGATTCATCTAACTGGTTGCTGATCAAACGCGAGGACAAATACGCGGATATCGACTGGAAACTGAAAACGCTCTTGCCGGTCAAATAGTGCTTTCCGCTCTGTCAAAAGTTCCTTATTAGGACGACGTCGCTCGTCGATGTGCCGCGCGATAGAACGAGTTGTTTACCGTCGGAAGACCACACAAAATCGAAGATAGTCTCGCTCTTGAAATCAGTTACTTGTTTAGATTCGCCTTTCTCGGGGTTGAAATTCCAAACGTTCGTTACGCCGCCCTTCGTATCGCGAATGTAGTAAAGTGAGCGGCTATCGGGTGACCATCTAAAGATCCCTTTATGTCCGACCAAGTCGAAAACCTTTGTGGGTTCGCCTCCCTCAAACGGGATGATCGCGTGTCGCCAGGTCGAATTCGCGTCCTTTCGGTACGAGGAGACGATCCACTTTCCGTCTGGTGAGATCATTGCGCGATTCGCGAAGCCTTCGGTGAGTCTTTCCGCTTCTCCACCGTCGATCGAGATCTTGTGGAGATACGAATTGCCGCCTGCTTCCGACGTGTAGATCACCCAGCGGGAATCCGGCGACACTGACGGGTAATAATCGCCGTTACCCTGCGTTAATTGCGTCGCACCGGATCCATCAATTCCCATCCTCCAAACATTTATTTTCCCGTCGCGTTCTGATGTGTAAACGATGAAACGGCCATCGGGCGAGACGAAAGGGAGCAAGTTCGCGCCACTTTCGGCGGTGAGTTGTTTGGGTGATCCGCCGTCCGGACCCATGATCCAGAGGTCCTCGCGGCCGCTGACCCGGGAGCGAAAAAGGATACGCCCGTCCGGCGCTAGTGCCAGTCCGTCCATTCCCTCTTCATTGTTACCACCGGAACGCACCTGAACTGCTTTGCTAGAATCTCCGTTCGGCACCGACCAGAAATTCGAGACCTCATTTGACTGAACGGTTACAAGCGTTTTTGCGCCCGCATCCAGGCTAAGGCTGTTGTAGTTATTGAGATCGGTAGTGATCCGCCGAACTTCGCCGCCGGGATAGCCGAAATACCAGATCTGTCTCATGAAAGATGACGAAGCCTTATCCGCACCAAGGACGATGAGTCCGCCTTTGTCCATGGTCCACGCGATCCCTCTTATGTCGTTCCATTCCTGGCTCTTGACCGGGCGCCCCGGCCCACCGCCGGCGACGTCAAACTCATTGACTTGCGGACTCTGGACCACTGTCGATTCGTCGCTGATGATCGCCGCGATCGATTTTCCGTCGGGTGACCACGCAGGAGCCGCGCGTCTAGCACGGAAGATCTCCGGTCTGCGTCTCGAGGCGACAATGCGTTCGCCAGATCCGTCAGCATTCGCGATCATCAGCGAACTTTCGTTGTCTGACGGGAATTCGTCGCGGATGAAGGCGAACTGCGCTCCATCGGGTGAATAGCTGATCCCGCCCTCGGCGTCGACCAGCCTTTTCTGTGGACCGCCTAGCACGGGCATTTGTTCCAGGCCCCATCCGATGTTCTTTTCGAACTCGGCTCGAATGAAGTTGATAAAGGTGCTATCCGGTGAGAATGTGAGACCCCAGTAAAAAACATCTTCGGCCGCTGGAAATATCTGTACGTTGCTATTAGTTGCGACTTGTCGGAGCCATAGACTGTCCTTGCCGCCTTCGTCGACGCCGTATATCACGTACTTGCCGTCGGGAGAGATCGCGGCTGAGGTCGCTTGGCCGTTCGTCGTGAGCCGTTCGATCTGGAGCGGTCCTGCCGTGTGTGGAGCGCTCTTACTCCAAGACTTATACAGCGCGAATCCGGCGGCTCCGAGGATGAGGGCTCCGATTACGCTGAATATCCATATCTTATTGCTGGTATGTGGCCGAGCGGCGACATCTGGTGACGTAAGGTTCGAGAAGCTCGATTCCCCTTCCCCGATCGTTCTCGTCGGAGACTCTTCGAAGGAGTCACTCCGGAGAAAGGCGGTCGCTTGCTCGTTGCCGGAAGAAGGACCTTCGAGCAGCGCCGCACCGTCGTCGAGACAGTACATCAAACTGTCGTCGTAGTAATCTCGTCGGCAATCCGGGCAGCGTTTCATTGAAATAAGTGAGTGGGAACAAGGCTCGCGGCAAATTATACACCAGGTTAACTGACTCCAGGGAAAGCCCCCGAGTGGAGACGTTAGGTGGTAAGGCTCAGTTCACAGTTTAAGACGCTCGTATTGGGCAAAGAGCGTCATT
>JAQSDP010000067.1 GCA_029945985.1 bacterium
ATGATTACAGCGGCCCGTCTGAAGATTACCGCGGCAAGATATTGCTGATAATGGTGAACGATCCACCCGCGAGCGCTGCCGAGCCGAATCTCTTCGGAGGCAAGGCCCTGACATACTACGGCCGCTGGATATACAAATATGAAGAAGCAGCACGTCGTGGAGCCGCCGGAGTGATCCTCGTTCACACTAACGAATCTGCAGGGTACGGCTGGAATGTCGTCCGCACTTCGAACGGAAATTGGCGGTACGAGATCGCCCGCACTCCGGCTGACAAGACGCCGTTTCTCGACGTCAAATCATGGATGACCTACGACGCGGCGAAGAAGATGCTCGCGGGCGGCAATCACAATATCGATGAAATGATGTCGGCGGCAAAACAGCGAGGATTCAAACCTATCAAGACGGGGCTGAAGGTGAAACTCGATCTCAAGAGCGAGTTTCAGACATTCGATTCGCCCAATGTCGTCGGGATGGTCGAGGGTAGCGATTCTAAATTGAAAAAAGAGTACGCGATCTACACGGCCCACTGGGATCATCTCGGCATCGGTGAACCGAACGCGACTGGCGACAGGATCTATAACGGAGCGTATGATAACGCCTCTGGAGTGGCTGCCACGATCGCTATTGCAGAGGGGCTTGCTAAGATGCCGAAAAAAGATCGCCCAAAGCGGTCGTCCTATTTTTTGTTCCCGACTGCCGAAGAACAGGGACTGCTCGGAGCCGAGTATTTCGCGGCAAATCCGCTTGTCCCACTCAACAAGCTGGCCGGGAACGTGAATATCGACGGTGTTAACTTCTTCGGCCGGGCGACGGACTTCTCGGCTCTCGGAGTCGAACGCTCAACCCTAGAGACAGTGGTGGACGAGGTAGCCCGGGAACGTGGACTTACTCTCGAGGGGGATATGCGGCCGAGCAGGGCTTCTTCTTCCGTTCGGACCATTTTCCCTTCGCGAAGGTCGGCGTGCCCGCGATCTCGCTTCGCCATGGGGATGCATTCGTCAAGCCTCTGACAGGAGAAGCACTTTCGTTCTTCAGCGAGTACACGGCGAAGTATTACCATCAGGCGACGGATGAGTATAAAGATTGGTGGGATACGGACGCGATGATCCAGAACGCCGAGATCGGATTGGCGTTGGGCGTCAAGATCGGCAACCTCCCGGCGATGCCCCGATACAAAGATACGGACGAATTTTCGGCTGCCGACAAGAAACGCATTCCATAGCCGGAACGTAGGTAAACAAAGTGTAGCGTGTGGATTAAAACCCTTCTTCACGCTACACTTTAACGTTTTTAGGATGAACACTTATTACATAACGACGCCCATTTACTATGCGAACAGCCTTCCGCATCTGGGCCATCTCTACACGACGATCGTTGCAGATGCGATCCATCGCTACAAGAAACAGCGTGGGTTTGACGTGTATTTTCTCACCGGCACCGACGAACACGGCATAAACATTCAAAGATCCGCCGAACGAGACGGCCGGACCAATCAGGAGCAGGTCGACTACATCTCAGGCGAGCTGAAGCGAATGTTCGCCGATTTCGGGCTCGATCCGGAGCACGGCGGGTACGACATCTTCATGCGGACCACCGAGCCGTTCCATTACGAAGGCGTTCAGAACCTGTGGCGGCAGATCGCGAAGAACAAGACGCCAAAAGGAAACGAAGCGATCTACAAGGGCTTCTACGAAGGCTGGTTCTGCGCTCCGTGTGCGGCGTTCAAATCCGAGGATGAGGTTTACACACCGGAGGGAAGCGACGTGCCGTTCTGCCTTATCCACGAACGTGCAGTTGATCGCGTCGCCGAGGAATCGTATTTCTTCCGTCTCTCCGATTACGACGAATTTCTCATCGATTTGATCGAATCGGATCCTGAAATGGTTCGACCTGATGCTCGTCGGAACGAAGTTTTATCGTTCGTTCGCGGAGGCCTGCAGGATCTTTCGATCAGCAGGGAGAAGAAGTCAGTGTCGTGGGGCGTGCCTGTTCCCGACGACGAGAACCATGTGATGTACGTCTGGCTGGACGCACTTTCGAACTACATCACCGCGCTCGGATATGGAAGCGTCGACCGAGCCACGCAACTCGCGAATGAGTTGGCCGAGAGGAACATTCCGTCGGTAATGCATGAGCTTGCGCATGGAACTGCCTGTCCTGAGATCGGGATGAAAACCTATTGGCCCGCCGTTCATCTGGTCGGGAAAGACATCCTGCGATTCCATACAGTTTATTGGTTTTCGTTCCTTCACGCCGCCGGACTGCCGCTGCCCGCCGGAGTCTACGCGCACGGAATGTGGCTCGATGCTGACGGCCGCAAGATGGGTAAAACATTGGGTAATGTGATCGAAGTTGATGTATTACATAAGCATTTTCAGGTAGATGCGATACGGTATTTTGCGCTTCGAGACATGGTGTTCGGCCAGGACGGAAAATTCGGTTACGAGAATTTGATCGACCGTGCTACCGCAGATCTCTCGAAAGGTCTGGGCAATCTTACGGCCCGAACCGTGTCGATGATCGCCAAGTACCGCGATGGTCTGATCCCCGAGGGGAAGATCACCGAGGAAAACTATATCCATGCTCGTCGAGCCGGCCTCGAACCCGACGGCGGAGAAATTGTGTCTGTGCTTGGGCACGCCCGCGACGAGTTTGTCCGCCGCTTCGATAGTTTCGAGTTCAGCCAGGCGCTAGAAACCCTTTGGGCCGTCATCGCGCGCATCGACAAGATGATCTCCGACGCGAAGCCCTGGGTCCTCATCAAAGACGAGCAGCAGGCAGAAACGCTCAACGCGGTTCTCTATCGAGCGGTCGAAACTCTCCGTTGGCTTGCTGTCATGCTGCATCCGGTGATGCCCGACGCGACAACGAAGATTTATCGGCAGCTCGGGTTGAAGGACGAACTAATCTCGGCCGATCCGGCAAATTTGGTCTGGGGCGGCCTCGCCCCTGGAACCACGATCGGCGAATCCGAATCGGTATTTCCACAGATCGATAAGACAACTGTCATGAATGAAATCAATGAACAGGCCGGACCGCAGGCGTCCGCGCCTGCAACGCCGGCTACGGCGTCGGAGCCTGCAACCTCGGACAATGAAGGAAGTGCAGCCGAGACGGCCGGGGTCCCGTCCGATGATAACTTCATCACCATCGACGACTTCCTAAAGGTCGAACTCCGCGTGGGCGAGATCAAGGTCGCCGAGCGTATCCCGAAGGCCGACAAACTCCTCCGGTTCGAGATCGACCTCGGCGAAGAAAAGCCGCGACAGATCCTAGCCGGGCTCGCCGAATACTACGAACCCGAGAAACTCATCGGCCGCAAAGTCGTAGTAGTCGCCAACCTAAAACCCCGCAAGATGCGTGGCCTCGAATCCCAAGGCATGATCTGCGCCGCGTCGCTCGAAAACGACTCCGGCCCAAATCCTTCACTGGCGACGTTCCTTGAGGATGTAGAGATTGGAGCGAGGCTCAAGTAGATGACGCTTCGTACTACAATGTCGGTGTTCACTCTGCTCGTTGCATTCGCCGCGGTCGAGGGACAGACCAAGCAATCATCGAAGGGTCGTAAGCCACCCGTAATTCGAGAGACCGTTACGGTAAAAGGAGATTTGCCGCCCGCCGAGACGCAGATTAGAGAAACTGACGTCAATATTTGGCGAGAGCTGAAGTTTCCAGAACACAAACTTACGATCCAGATTCCAGCCCGAGCCAGTGACGATATGAATATGGATGAGCCGGATGCCGACGGCTTGTGGTCTGTGGTTTCGGATACCGAGAAGGCGACATATCGAATCGTGGTACGAAAGCTCGGGGGTATTCTTGACAGTAAGGCTGCTGCCGAAGTTCTGGACGCGTCTATCTCCGCAGCCTACGGTTAGGTTCGACCAGGGGCTGAGTCTCATAAGATTCGGGAATTGACCTACAGAGGAAGACCTGGGCGGGAGATTACGACCAGGGAAAAGGGTAAGGTTCAAGTTTTCCGCGTATTCATTGTAGAAGAAAAACTGTACGCACTGTTTGTTTCCGTCAACCGTGATGGCCGATGGCCTGAAATGGAAGTTTGGGCTAAGAAATTCCTCGATTCGTTCCGGGTCGAAGTGCCGATCGACGGAGAGGCCTGAGAGCTAGAGAATTGTGTTAGTTGATTCCCACTGCCACATCGACGGCGGGGCGTTTGATGACGATCGTGACGAGGTCGTTCGGCGGGCGAGAGATGCCGGCGTTGTCGCGATGCTGAACATCGGAACCGGCGACCCGCATTCGGACGATTTTCAAAAGGCGGTCGCGGTTGCGGAGAAGTATGAGAATGTCTTCGCAAGCGTCGGCGTACATCCGCACGATGCGAAACTCTACGACGACAAGGCCGAAAGGCATCTGATCGATCTCGCGAAGTCTGAGAAGGTCATCGCATGGGGCGAGATCGGGCTTGATTATTACTACGACCACAGCCCGCGCGACGTCCAGAGGGAAGTATTTCGCCGCCAGATCCGCACTGCTCGAGAATTGGACCTGTCGATCATCATCCACAGCCGCGATGCGGACGATGAAACTGTCGAGATCCTGACAGAAGAATTTGCTTGGAACGCGGACATTCCTGTCCGCAATTCGGTAGACGCGGACAAGGATGTCCGCGTTCCACTGCGCGGAATAATGCACTGCTTCGGAGGGACACCAGAGATGGCGGAGGCGTTGTTGCCCCTTGGTTTTATGATCTCTTTCGCGGGGAACGTGACATTCAAAAAAGCCGAGAACCTTAGGGAATCTGCGAAGGTTGTTCCTTTAGACCGGCTTCTGATCGAAACAGATTGTCCGTTCCTCACCCCGATCCCGTTCCGCGGCAAGAGAAATGAGCCGGCATACGTCGAGCACACAGCACGCTTCCTGGCGGAGCTTTATGGCGTCTCTTACGAGACCCTCGCAGAACAAACCACGAAAAACTTCCTCGACTTCTTCGGGCTGAAGCTGCCGACGAACTAACCCGAATCGTACTAATACGATCCCGTTCGTGTAATTCGCGTTAATTCGTGGCAAAATCTGCTGTATGGCAAAGGAAAATTCTTTCGATATCGTATCCAAAACGGATTACGCCGAAGTTACGAACGCACTAAATCAGACCGAAAAAGAGATCTCGCAGCGATTCGATTTCAAGGGGAGCAAGGCTTCCGCCCTGCTTCAACAAAAGGACTTGATGCTCGCGGCTGAAGACGAAACCAAGCTGCGGAACATGAACGACATCCTGCAGAGCAAGCTCCTCAAGCGTGGAATATCCCTCAAGGCTCTTGATTACCAAACGGTCGAACCGGCGGCCGGCGGCACCGTCCGCCAACTCGTAAAGGTCCAGCAGGGAATCCCTATCGAGAAGGCGAAGGAGGTTGTTAAGTTCATCAAGGACGCTAAGTTCAAAGTGCAAGCTTCCATCCAAGGCGAAACCGTCCGCGTTTCCGGCAAAGATCGCGATACGCTGCAGGAAGTGATGGCTGCTCTTAAAGGCAAGGACTTTGGTATCGACATGCAGTTCGATAATTACCGCTCAAACTAGTGAATGCAGACCTTCGCCACCGTTAAAAAGGAACTTCTTCCAAATCTTGCTGCCCGGAAGATCTTCGGATTGATCCGCGACGAGATGTCGCTAGTTGAAGTGGAGTTCGAACGGCAGGCTCGTTCGAACATTCAGGTCATCGATTATCTTGGCGAGTATCTCCGCTCGTCTGGCGGTAAGCGCGTGCGCCCGGCACTGCTGATACTGGCCGCTCACGCAGTGGGTGGAAAGGGAAGCGACGATAATGTGATCCGACTCGCGACTGTGATGGAGATGCTCCACACGGCAACCCTCGTTCACGACGACATCATCGACAACGCCGACCTTCGCCGCAGCCGTGCGACGGTTAACGCGCGGTTCGGGAACCACGCCGCCGTCCTCATGGGCGATTGGCTGTACATGTCCGCGTTCGAAACGTCGCTCGAGGAACGTTCGCTTGAGATCCTCGACATCCTGACCCGTCTTACCCGCAAGATGACCGAGGGCGAGCTGATCCAGTTAACGACGGTCGGCGATGTGAGGATATCGGAAGCGAGATACTTTGACATTCTCGAACGCAAGACAGCGTTCCTGTTCGCCGGCTGCTGCGAGATCGGCGCCATCATCGGGGGGGCAGACCTCGACGCTCAGCACGCCATGCGGGACTATGGAATGAACCTCGGCATTGCGTTCCAGCTGGCCGACGATCTACTCGATTTCACCGCCGACCAAAACTCGCTTGGAAAGGCGGCCGCCGCCGACCTGCTCGAAGGAAAATTGACCCTTCCGTTGATCAAGCTTGCCCAGGCCGAACCGTCTTTTGTACCCGAACTCGACGCAATAATGCTTAAGGGTGCTTATGATAACGCGTTCCGCGAGACTCTGATGACCAAGCTTAAGCACCATAGTTTGCTCGATGAAACGCGTTCTGTTGCAAACAGTTACGCTTCGACCGCAAGAAAAAAGCTTGAAATCTTAAGCAGAAGCGCGTATCGTGATGCATTAGACGAGATTCCAACTTTCGTCATCGAACGCAACCGCTGAACACCCCCGAACTACTTGAGTCCGTTCTAAGTTGCAACACGTCAATATGTTAGACGCAAATCTTATTGCAACACTTGAAAAAAGCCTGCAGGAAACGCGGAATGCCCAGATCCGTCTGATGGCGAGACTCCGCGAGGTTGAACACGAAAGTGACAGGTTAAGAGAGGAGATCCAAGCGCTTGAAAACAGTGCAGCGCAGACCGAATCGGCGATCGACGGTTTGTTGGTTGCCATGCGTTCCGGATCCCGTTCTCTGGGCTCGCTAAAGTCGATCCATATAGAAGAGGATACGGGATCCGTACCACCAGCTCGGACGAAAAATCAGCCGCCAGCATCGGCAGGTGCCGTTTCTGAGCCGTCAACGCCGCTGCCGTTCCATCCGAGAAAATCGGGCACGGTCGCGTACCTGAGCCAGCGGAGAGTTCCTCACAAAGAAAACAATATCTCGGCAGTCAGTAATCGTTTTTCCGACCGCACTATCACGCAGGCATGCACGCTTTTACTCCGCGAGGCCGGGGAGCCGCTTCACGTTAACGAGCTTTACAATCTTCTCGTTTCGGGCGGTATGGAATTCAAGGGAAACAATCCAACCATATCTGTTGCGGTTTCGTTGAACCGAAATCGTCGCTTCCGCAAGGTTGGCCCGGGCACTTTCGATCTAATGATGCGCGATGCTTCGCGAGCCGCATCCTAAAAAGATTCGCAAGCGATCAGCAGTCGCTGTATAATCTCAACCGTTCGGTCACCTCTTGCAATGACTGGACGGTTTTGTTTTTTTGCAGTACCCGTTTTGTCGGTCATCAGTATTATGAGAAGGCCCGCTATACTCCTGTTATTCCTCACTCTTATTGCCTGTATTCATCTCAGTGTTTTTGCCCAGAAGGTTAGACTTCGCGCACAGCTGACTCCGGACTGTACGGTGGTCAGCGGCAATCCGGAGTGGAAGTTCGCGGACATCTGGGCGGACGGAAATCTAGCGGTGATGGGCTCGTATAATTGCCGC
>JAQSDP010000068.1 GCA_029945985.1 bacterium
TTCGCGGAGGTTATTCACGGGTCTACGACGCGAACTACATAAACCTGAATCTGAACGTCGCGGGAAGCTTCCCTTTCTTAGCGTCGATCACATTCCCAACATCAGCTCCGGGTTTCGCGACGATACAAAATTTCCTGCAAACTCCGAATTTCGTGATCGCGAATCCTAATACTCTAACTCGTACGGTTGTAGCGGACGATTTCCGTGCCCCGTCGTCTGATCAGTATTCATTCGAGGTTCAGCGCGAACTGAATCGCGACACGGTGTTCAAGGTGGGATATATTGGCACCCGCGGCAGAGGGCTTTTCCAGACGATCGATGGTAACCCGCGAACCGCCTGTCCCAACGGAAATACGATTGCCACCACTCCACAAACGATCCCGTTGTTTTTGTGCCCAAGGGTCGATCCGACTCGAGGCGTCATCCGACTTCGAGCTAATCGGGCCAGTTCGGATTACAATGCACTTCAAACCAGCGTGGAGAAGCGCTTGAGCAACAACTTTAGTGCGGGCGTTAACTATACGTACAGTTCGTTCATCGATACGGCGTCGGAAACGTTCAATCCTTCGAACGCAGAAGTAGCTCTGGCCCAGGATTCCTTCAACCTCGAAGCCGACCGAGCTCGGTCGAGTTTTGACCGTCCGCATAGATTTTCCGGTAACGTCGTTTACGAGCTGCCTTTCTACAGCGATCAGAACGGCTTTGTTGGAAAGATGCTTGGCGGCTTTCAGGTGAACTCTTTCTTCAGCATCCAGAGCGGGGCCCCGTTCACAGTATTAGACGGAAGAGATCCAACTGGAGCCATAAGCGGCATCGATGGACTAGTCGGAAATTCAATAAGGCCGAACCTTGCCGGCACGACTGATCTTTCAAGCCTTACGATTCCCGATATAAGGGCGATGTGCGGTACGCCTACGACGGGCACATTCGCAAATAGCTGTCCGAATCTTTTCACTCGCCTTGTACAGTTTCAGCGAACCGGAAACGCCGGCCGGAACATCATTCGGGCGCAAAACTTCTTCAACGTCGACTTCGGCGTGATCAAGAACACGCGATTGACGGAGAATATTCGGTTTCAGTTGAGAGGAGATGTTTTCAATCTTCTGAATCACCGTAACTTTGGAGTTCCCGAGGGCCGCGTAAGTGCTCCGAACTTCCTGGATCAGTGGGGAACCAACGGCGGAAATCGGCGAATCGTCTTGGGGGCAAGATTAGTTTTCTAGTCGGAACATTCCTTGGTTTCTTTAGCGAGGCGACTCTTCGGAGTTGCCTCTATTTTTTTGTAATTGCAAGGGCGATCCCGCCGAGGATGAGGGCGGCCGCGATGAGGAGTCGCCATGAGGCGGTCTCGGCCAGAAGTAAAACTCCACCTGCCGCCGCGATGATCGGGACCGAAAGTTGGAGTACGCCGGCTCGAGTAGGAGTGAGATGTCTCAAAGCCGAGTACCAGACCGAGTAGCCGATACCTGAGGCGATAGTGCCGGAGAGGATGGCGAGGATGATTCCGCGGACTGATAGCTGAAACGTCGAAATGAAGACAAGGCCTGCCGCAAAGACCATCGGCACTGACCGCACAAAGTTTCCTGCCGTATCCGCGATCGCGTCCTCGCTTCCCTTCCCGCGAAGCGTGTAGAATCCCCACGCGATACCGGCCGCTGCCATCAAGACGGCGCTGACCAATGGTGGTGCGGCAAGTCCCGGCAGGACGAGGTAGATCAAACCGCCGAACGCTACAACAAGACCGACCCACTCCAGAGCGCTCGGCCGCACGCTACGATAGAGCGACACGCCGAACATCGTCAGCTGGACGCAGCCGAAGAGTATCAGAGCCCCGGTTCCGGTCGTGAGGCCCATGTATGCGAATGAAAAGGCGATCGCGTAGGCGAAGAGAAAAAAGGCGGACGTCCAATTGCCGCTTTTCGCAATGCTTCGCGTCTTACCTGTGGCGAGAAGCAGGGCCGCGAGCATTGCTGTGCCCGAAATGAGGCGGATCACGGTAAAGCTTGCGGCGTCTATCTCGCCCGTCGCTAATGCCATTCGACAAAGAATGGAATTGAAGGCGAATGCGGTGAGTGCGAAGGTTGTCAGGATGACGATCTTCATGCAAAAGACACGGCGGTCTTTGAATTCTGTGTTCAGACCGGAGTTTTTTAGATACTCAGGCAGTACCGCAGAATGCACGGACGAAGACACAGATCGTCGTTCCCGCGCCGACAGTCTCGTCCCTAGTTTGTTGCCGCGGCGATCGACGCGGTGAGCGATCGAAAGATGTTTCGGCCGTCGTTCGAGCCAAGAACTTCCTCACATGCGCGCTCAGGGTGCGGCATCATTCCGAGTACGTTCCGGTCGATGTTGCAGATCCCGGCGATATTGGATCGAGCGCCATTGGGATTCGATTCTGGGGTTACCTCGCCGGTTTCGTCGCAGTAGCGAAAAACGATCTGGTTATTCTCTTCAAGGCTTTGGAAGGTGGCATCATCGCAGGTGTAATTGCCCTCAGCATGGGCGATCGGGATCGAAAGTACGCTTCCCTCTTTCAGCTCATTAGTGTAGGGCGTGTATTGATTCTCCGTGCGTACAGTGACGTGTTTAGAGATAAAATGGAGGCCCGCGTTACGAATCAACGCTCCGGGTAAGAGGCCGGCTTCGCATAGGATCTGAAACCCGTTACAGATTCCGAATACGAATTTCCCCGAAGCCGCGAAATCTTTCACCGCCTTCATCACCGGAGAGAATCGCGCCAACGCTCCGGCACGCAGATAATCGCCGTATGAGAATCCGCCCGGAATGATGACAGCGTCGAATGCCGAGAGATCGGTTTCCTTATGCCAGATGAAATCTACCGGCTGACCGACGTGCTTCGAGATCACGTGATATGCATCGTGATCGCAATTAGAACCGGGAAAAACTATTACACCGAATTTCATTGGACGATCTCCACGCGATAATCTTCGATAACGGGATTCGCGAGAACGTCTGCCGCGATCTTCTCCGCCGCCTCTCGAGCTTCGGTCTCGCTGACCGAATCGTCGAGAGCGAGTTCGAAGTACTTTCCCTGCCGAATATCGGTGATCTGTTGAAAGCCTAATTGTTCAGCCGAATGGTGGATAGCCTTGCCTTGCGGGTCGAGGACGCTGGGCTTGAGAGTGACGTAAACTTTAGCCTTCATTTTATTGCTCCGAAAGAAATTTTAGAACTTACCGCAAAACGTTGTTTTAATCAACGTCTTGTGGTAACTTTCCGCAGAACACACTTCTGCTGGTATACGTACGTTTCAATCATTCAAAGGAGAAAGCTCAGGAAAAGGCTATGCAAAATATGTCAGGCGGAAAAACCGCACTCGGACTGGATGCTAATGTTGGGGCCCTGATCTGTTACCTCGGCAACCTCGTATGTATGTTGGGTTTGATCTATAGCATTATCGTTGTGGTAAGTGATAAGGCTAACAGGCTGACCCGATTTCATGCTTTTCAGTCAATCTTTCTAACCGTAACGTTGCTCGTGATCATGATCCCTCTCTATATCGTAATGTTCGTAGGGGTCTTCGTTGATGCGGCCATCGGGCTGCCTCTCGTTACCGGCCTGCTTGGCTTGCTGATGGGCGTCGTCAGTATTGGGGCCTTGGTTTTCACGATACTCGCCGCCATTAAGGGCTATGGCGGGGAGTTTTACAAGATCCCTGTCGTGGGCGGCTTTGCCGAAAAGTACGCGGGCTAACGGCCTGGTTTGTAAACTGTTGGTTTGAGGCGGGCGGACATTTGATCGGGTTGAATCCGAAAATGTCCGCCTAAATGGTGGCGAAAATATGCAAAACTCACCGGGCGGAAAAACTGTCTTTGGTCTTGACCAAAATGTAGCGGCCCTTCTTTGCTATTTGCCGTTCTTTTTTGTTCACCTCATCATTAGCATTGCAGTGATCACGCAGGATAAGGAAAACAAGATCGTCCGCTTTCACGCGTTCCAATCCTTATTCCTTACCCTATTTTCGACGGTGCTGCAGGTCGTTCTTGTGGTTCTCTTCTTCGTCTTGTTTTTGATCGGCGGTGGAATTGCCAGCTTCGCGATCGACTCGGCGACGGGCGTACCGATCGCTTCGATCATTTTCATGATCATATGGTTTCTGTTCGTAATACTAATTGCAGGACTAGGCATAGGAACCCTGGTTGTCATCGTCATTGCGATGATAAAGGCCTATAGCTTGCAGAAATGGAAGATCCCGATCCTTGGGAAATTCGCCGAGAAATACGCTGGTTAAGTAAAGACCCTTCCAAACACCTTATCGACATTGCGGAGATAGTGTTTCAGATCAAAGACGCGGGCGACCTCTTCGGGCGAAAGCTTGGAAGTGACGTCCGCGTCGTTCGTAATAAGTTCCTTATAATCTCCGCCTTCGTCCCATACCTTCATCGCGTTTCGCTGTGTGTAAACGTATGCATCCTCGCGCGAAACTCCTTTCTGCGTTAGAGCGAGCATCAACTGGCCGCTGAACGTAAGCCCCTTGGTCAGCTCGATATTCTTCAGCATGTTTTCGGGATAGACGACAAGCGCATCGAGAAGCGATGTCGCCTTGGCGAGCATGTAATCGAGTGTGGCCGACGAATCGGGCAGGACGATCCGTTCGGCGGATGAATGCGAGATATCGCGTTCGTGCCATAGAGCGACGTTTTCGAGGCCGACGATGGAATTGGCTCTAACCGTACGTGCCATTCCGCAGATACGCTCCGAGAGGATAGGATTGCGCTTATGCGGCATCGCAGACGAACCTTTCTGGCCCACCTTAAAGGCTTCCTGAGCTTCGCGGACCTCAGTCCGCTGCCAGTGACGCACCTGGAGTGCGATCTTCTCTAATGTCGACGCGATGATCGCCAGGACCGACAGATACTCGGCGTAGCGGTCCCGTTGAATGACCTGAGTCGACACGGGTGCGGCCTTTAGCCCAAGCCGTTGGCAGACGCGCTCCTCGACATCGGGCGCAAGGTGAGCAAACGCCCCGACGGCTCCGCTGATCTTGCCCACAGAAATGCCTTCCTTTGCTCGCTCAAGCCGTTCGCGGTTCCGCTGCATCTCCGAATACCACAGAGCCCAGACGAGGCCGAAGGAAGTCGGCTCGGCGTGGATCCCGTGCGTACGGCCCATCTGCGGAGTTTCCTTAAACTCGTAAGCTCGACGCTTCAACACCGGAAGCATCGCGTCGATCTTGGCCAGCAGGACGTCGCACGATTCCTTGAGCAATAACGCATTGGCGGTATCGACGACGTCACTGGAGGTCAGGCCGTAGTGAACGAATCGGGCGGATTCACCGATGTTTTCGGCAAGATTAGTGGTGAAAGCGATCACGTCGTGATCAGTAGTTTTTTCGATCTCATTGATGCGAGCGACCGTGAAGGCTGCCTTTGCCTTGATCTCTTCGACAGCGTCGATGGGGATCGTGCCGTCCTCAGCATGGACCTCGCAGACGGCGATCTCGACGTGAAGCCATTTTTGAAACTTGTTTTCCGGCGACCAAATAGCCGCCATTTCGGGTAATGTATAGCGTTCGATCATTCGAGTTTGTCTTAGTTCGATTCGGCCTCGGCGAGCGAATCGGTCGCTAGTTCGGTCGTATCTACTTCTTCCAGTGATGGCGCAGTAGCGCTGTCGCCCAATACGTCCTCTATGTAGAGCATCTGCACGCCAACGACTGCGGCTGCAAGGATCGGTGTTGCGAGCACGAGGCCCATGCCACCGACCAGTACTCCAAGAGCGAGTTGGAAGACAATTGTCAGCGCCGGCGGAAGTTCAACCGTTTCCCGTTCAATGAACGGAGTCACGACATTCGACTCGATCAACTGCACGCCGACGTAAAGTCCCAGAACGTAGACAGCCGTGATAGGGCTGTCGATGAATGCGAGAAGGATGGCCGGGATCGCAGAGATGATCGGCCCAAAATTCGGGATAAACGATAGAAGCCCGGCGATCAGCCCCAAGGTCAGTGCGAGTGGTACGCCAATGATAGAAAGTCCGATCCACGTCAAAATACCTATGAACAGCATCGACGCAGCCTTCCCGATCAGCCACCAGCGAAGTGTCTGGTAGATACCTGCGATCACTTCTTTCACGCGATCCCGCTGAGAGAACGGGAACAATCTCAGGAATCCGGAAAGGTAGAGCCTGGGTTCGCTGGCCAGGTATACGGCTAACAATAAAACGATCGCGATATTGCCAAGCACGCCCATCGTCGAGGAGAAGACCCCGCCAACTCCGTACATCAGATTGGACGCATTGATATTCTCGAGGACCGAGTCATAGCTCGGAAGATTTTCAATAAGCGTGCGGCCCCATCCATAACGGCTCAGAAATTCGGTGACGCTTTGAACGCTTGCCGGCAGCTTTTCACGGAGCAGGCCCGCCTGTTCCGCGATGCTCGGCGAAAGAGCGGCAATAAATCCGCCGATGAGGAGTACGAGTAGCAGGGAGACGAGCAGCACAAGCCATCCGTCCGCGACCTTGACGTAGTTTGCGACGATCTCCGCAAGTCCCCGAAGGAAGATCGCAAGAAGAGCGGCGGCGAATATAAGGAGTATGACGTTGAAGGTGCAGTAAAGCGCCGCCAGAAGCAGAACGGAGCAGATTACCACGGCTGACGCGATCAACACCTTTTTTGCGAATCTTTTTGTGCTGCTGGGTTCCTGCATTTAGATAAGGCCCCGGTCGATAAGCAACTCGGCATTGAGTATCGCGGATCCCGCAGCTCCGCGGACGGTGTTGTGGCTTAGTGCGACGAAGCGGTAATCGAAGACATTATCTGGAAATACGCGACCTACGGAGATTGTCATGCCGTTGCCATTATCGCGATCGAGTCGGGGCTGCGGACGCGATGGCTCTTCGGTGACATCGATGAATACGTCGGGCGATGAGTGGAGCTTGAGCGAGGGGAATCGCTGCATTGCTGCCACGACGTCCTCTAGTGTTGCCGTCTCTCTCAGATCGACACGCACTGACGCCGTGTGGCCGTCGAGGACGTGGACGCGGAAGCATTGAGCTGAGACCTCGAAATCGGCCTTTTTGATCGCTCCGTCGACGAATGTCCCGAGGATCTTCTGAGCTTCCGTCTCGACCTTCGGCTCCTCGCCGGCAATGTACGGCAACACGTTGTCCGTGATGTCCATCGACGAAACGCCCGGATAGCCGGCTCCCGAGATCGCCTGCATCGTTGTGACGACAACCGATTCGATCCCGAATTTGCGGTGCAGGGCGGCGAGCGGCGGGGCGAAGCTCATAACTGCACAATTAGGATTGGTAACGATAAACCCTTTGCCGAAGCCGCGTTTCTTACGTTGGACGTCTATTAGTCCGAGGTGGTCGGCGTTGACCTCGGGGATCAGCAGCGGCACGTCTTCATCCATCCGGTAGCTGGATGAATTGCTGATGACTGGAAATCCTGCTCGTGCGAAAGCCTCTTCGGTCTCGCGGGCGACGTTGGACGGTAGGCTGGAAAATACA
>JAQSDP010000069.1 GCA_029945985.1 bacterium
TGCTAATGCGCTGGGATTGACTTACCTCTATCTGAAACAGCTGGACCGTGCAAAGCTGCTGTTCGATGAGGTCCTTCTCGCCGCGAAGAAACCCGGAGCCGAACTGCACATGCTGTTCGCCAGGAATTACGAGCGAACCAACTACCCGGTCGAGACGGAGCGTGAGATCAAACGAGCTCTTGCGATCGACCCGCTGCATCCGCGGGCTAACTTTCTGCACGGATACTTCATTCTCCTTCACGCCGGGAGCGAAAGGTTGTCGGAGGCTGGAGTCGCTTTTGAAAATGAGCTTAAGGTAAGCCCGGAAGATTTCTATTCGAACTTTTTTGTGGGGGTTGTCGCGACCTCCGAAAGCAATCATGAGAAGGCAATTCGGTACTTGAAGAAAGCGATCCAGCTTAATTCGCAAAAGAGTGAAGCATATTTGTTTCTCGCACAGTCTCAGATAGAAATGGGCGACCTGGTTGAGGCGGAAAAGAACCTCCGTCAGGCCCGACTTTTAGAAAGCAAAGAGGCTGACAGTGCTGTCCAGTCTCGGCGGACCCATTTTCTGCTCGGGCGTATTCTTATCAGAACCGGAAGAAAAGAGGAAGGTGAGAAAGAGCTAAAAACCGCGCGGGAACTGCAGGACTCATCCATCCAGGATGCGCGAGATAAAATAGACCAGATACTCGGGAAGGTCGTTAAGGATTCGAATAAACCAGCCGACCTTATCACGGCCAAGCCCCGGCCGCAGTTGCCGGAAAGAGTTGCCGAGCTCGCCAAGATCAGGACTGGGTTGATCGAGGTATTGGCACAGGCTTATCACAATCTCGGCGTGATCTCGGTTCGAAATGGGCTTACGGACGATGCCGTTGAGAGATTTGAGGCCGGTACAAAGTGGAAGCCTGATTCGCGCGACTTGAACCGCAGTTGGGGGATCGTAAGCTTTCGAGCGTCGCGGTTCGCGCAAGCGATCGGTCCGCTTTCACGCGGGCTCAAAGCTGACCCGAACGACAGTCTGGTGCGACGGATGTTGGGCCTGAGTTATTACTTCACGGAAGATTTTAGTGCCGCCGTTGAAACGCTGAAGCCGATAGAAGCAAGCATCTATCTCGACCCGGAGCTTGCTTATTTTTATGGCATCTCTTTGACACGTTTGAAAAACGGGCAGTCGGCGACTGTCGTCTTTGAGAAACTTGCCCAAACTTCTCAGGATAATTCAGAAACGCTGTTGTATGCTGCACAGGGTTTTATGATTTCAGGTGATCATCAACGTGCAGTGAAGGAGTTGAAGCGAGTGGTTACGCTCAACCCAAGCTTGGCTAACGCAAACTTCTATATGGGACAAAGCCTGATTCGGCTGAATAGATATGCGGAGGCCGAGCAGGCTTTTCGGAGTGCCCTGCGGATCGAGCCATCTGACGCGAGTTCTAGATATCACCTTGCCTTTACGCTGATCGAACGAAAGACCAACGTCAATGAAGCCATTTCTCTCCTGAATGAGGCTTTGGCGTTGCGGCCGGGATATGCCGATGCTCATTATCAACTCGGAAAGATCTATCTGGAACGAGGAGAAGGCGAAAAGGCGATCGAGAACCTCGAAGCTGCGGCTAGATCCGACGGGAATAAAGACTATATCTATTATCAACTAAGCCTTGCATATCGGCGCTCATCAAGGAAGGCCGAAGCTGATCAGGCGCTAAAGACCTATCAGGAGCTGAAGGCGAATAGTAGAAAGGGCAGGGGGCCAATGGGAACTTCAACCGATGCTCAGATCCAGTAGCCTTCTCCGTTTGACGGCATTCATGCTTTTTGCCGTAGCCACTGTGGGTGCGCAGGCATTGAATGCTAATGCTGAACTCGATAGGTTCGAGCGAAGTATCAAGGAGGGACGTTATTCAGAGATCGAGAGCGATCTGCTTGCCTATGTTGTGCGGAACCAATCCAACGCTCGCGGGTTTGAACTTTTGGCACGGTTGAGATTTCGGCAAGAAAGATTGGAAGAGGCAAGGTCGCTTTCACAGAGGGCCATGACCTTAGACGGCGCGCTTATTCAAACAAAGCTCGACCTTGCTGAGATCGAGTTGCGTCTCGGCCGCAGGGAACCTGGACTGGCTCTGATTAAGGAGGTTTCGGCATTATCCTTGTCGCCGGCGAACAGCCTCAAGCTTGCCCAGGTGTACGCTCTTTTTGGCAGCTTTCGGGAGGTGCTTCAAACCATCTCCTACCTACCTCCAAAAGTCCGCAACGGGGATGCTCTACCACTTCGCGTTCTATCTCATCTCGAACTGGGAGATGACGGTCAAGTCAGAGCCCTTGTAGCTTCAGCAGTAAAGGCTGCGGGAAGATCTCCGGGAATTGCGATGAACGTTGGCGAGGTTCTGATCGCCACTAGTTTCAACAAGGAAGCGATATTATTGCTTCGATCCGCAGCAAGAACACGATCTAAGGATCTGGAAGTCTACGTGCTACTTGCGAGAGCAGAGCTTTTCGCCGGTAATTTTCCGGAGGTGGAAAAGCATCTGGCAAAGGCGTTATCGATATCTCCTGATTCGTCGGAGGTTCTATTTCTACGCGCACTAGTCTTGGGTGAACGAAATGACAACGAGGCATCGCTAGCCTTGCTTGAAAAAGCTCTTGCGAATAGGAGTGATCCGGTTCCGGTATTGCGGCAGATCGCGATCGTTGCTATGCGGGCGAACCGTTTACAACTAGCGATCGAAGCGGCGAGGACACTGATGGGGCTGCGTCCGGATGTTCCCGAATACGTCTATCTATATGGTGCCGCTACGCTTCAGAGCGGGAGACATGCCGAGTCCGAGGGATACCTCATGCGATATGCGCAGATGCGACCGAAGGACACTCGCGGCTGCGTGGCCCTGGGTATGGCCCTTATTTCACAACCCCCCAAAATTGATGCGGGCCGAAGCCAACTTGACGAGTGTTTAACGATCGATCCCAGGAGTTTTGAAGCAGCCTACCAGCTTGGTGTCTCGTACAAGGACGCTGGAGAAGCGCAGCGCGCGATGGAAATGTTCGAGCGGGTGGTAAAGATAGCACCGGATTTTTCTCCGGCTCTAAGAGACCTTGGCGCGCTGTCCCTCCAGGCCGGAGAAACCGCGAGGGCCCGAAGCCTACTCGAGAAGGCAGCTGTTTTGGCTCCCAATGATGCAAACATACATTTTCAGCTGAGCAGACTCTACAATCTCTTGGGAGAAACAGCCCTTGCCGCAACACATTTCCAGAAGTTTCGGACACTTAAGGCCGGCAACGAACAATGAAGAAGTTAACTGCAGTTCTGAACATTCTTTTGATGAGTTCGCTCACAGCTCAATCGTTCGCCCAGGACAATCGCGATGTATGTGTGGGACGAAAGATCCCGCAGCTAGAGAACGTATTGCCGCGTTCGGGCGTCAAGTTTGTCCATACGTCTTCTCCCGAGAAGAAATATATTGTCGAGTCGATGAGCGGTGGTGTGCTGCTTATCGACTTCGACCGCGACGGTTGGCAGGACATCTACTTCACCAACGCTCCCACGGTGGAAATGAGTCTAAAGGGGCAGAGATCAAAGAGCCTTCTTTATCGGAATAACAGAGACGGTACGTTTGTGGATGTTACCGACAAGGCCGGTGTTGCTTATCCGGGGTTCGCAATGGGGGGCGCTGTTGCGGACGTCGACAACGATGGATGGCCGGACATGTATATAACCTGTCTCGGAGGAAACGTACTCTATCGAAATAACGGAGATGGGACATTTGTCGACGTAACCAAGAAGGCTGGCATATCAGATGGACGTTGGTCTGCCGGCGCCGCGTTTGCCGATTACGATAACGATGGTTTTCTTGATCTCTTCGTTGCGAACTACGTCGATTTTAAGATGAACGACCTGCCTGGATTTGGGTCTCTTCCGACTTGCAAATTTCGGGGAATCGACGTCCAGTGTGGACCGCGCGGCTTAAAGGGCGCCGGGGACAGCCTCTTCCGTAACAACGGTGACGGCACCTTCAGCGATGTTAGTAAGCAGCTTGGGATGCAGGATTCGAACGGTTATTACGGAATGCAGCCCATCTGGTCGAGTCTTGTCGGGAATGGGCTGCAGGACCTTTATGTAGCAAACGATTCGACGGCCAATTTTCTTTACCGAAATGAAGGCAGCGGACGGTTTGCCGAGACCGGGCTAGAAAGCGGTACGGCCGTAAGCGGAGATGGGTCCGAGCAGGGGTCAATGGGGGTCGCCGTTGGCGACTACCTGCATACGGGAAATCTTGCGATCTTCGTAACCAACTTCGTCGATGAGTACAACACACTTTACCGAAACGATGGCGGCCATAATTTTACTGATGTTTCTTTTGCCGCCAAGGTAGCGCAAACTTCGAGGCCATTGGTCGGATGGGGAACGGGATTCTTCGATCTGGATAACGATACCTGGTTGGACCTTTTCGTTGTAAACGGCCACGTCTATCCGCAGATGGACAACATCGCATCCGGAGCTAGGTATAGGCAGCCGAAACTCTTGCACATCAACCTCGGTAACGGGACTTTCTGTGACGCAAGCTCGCAGGCTGGTCGAGCCTTGACGGAGCCCAGGGTGTCTAGAGGAGCTGCGTTCGGTGATCTGGACAACGATGGCGACATAGACATCGTTGTCGGCGAGCTCGACAGTGTACCTATGATTCTGGAAAACGAGGGCGAGAGATCCAACAACTGGATCTCGCTCGAGCTTGCGGCCGTCAAGGGCAGTCCGCTGGCGATCGGGGCTCGCGTCAAGATCACCGCCGACGGAGTCTCGCAGGTTGAGGAGATTCGGAGTGGGTCTAGTTATCTTTCGCAGAATGATTTGCGACTGCACTTTGGGCTGGCTAAGGCCGCGAACGTCGATTTAGTGGAGATTCGCTGGCCGTCCGGCAAGGTCGAAACGATTCGCGGCCTCGCAGCTAACAAGCGTTACGCCCTGAAGGAGAACTCGGGCATTGTCGATTTTGACACTATTCGACCAAAGAAGGGAAAGAGTTAGCCGTGAACCTAAAAGCTGCGAGCCTAATTGTTTCGATTCTTCTTCTCACCACGGTCGTGAACTCTCAGGAGATCTCGTTTGCGGACGTGACCGAAGCAAGTGGAGTGAATGTTCCGTCGATCTCAACAGCGGAGAGCCGCTACATCATCGAGTCCATGAGCGGCGGCGCTGCACTGTTTGATTGTGATCGCGATGGATACCTTGATATCGCGACTGTTAACGGATCCTCTGTTGACCGGTTTAAAAAGGGCGGCGACCCTTTTCTAAGCCTTTTCCGTCAGGTCGGCGGCGCAACTAGCAGAACACCGACGTTCAAGAACATGACCCTTGATACCGGTATTCAGACGAAGGGATGGGGTATGGGGGTCACCGCGGTCGATTACGATAATGACGGGATACTTGACATCTTTGCGACCGGATTCGGGTCGAACGTCATGTATCGCGGTTTAGGTAGTTGCAAATACGCCGATATGACTGAAAAGGCAGGATTACGCGGGTCCGGGTTCATGACCGGTGCCGGATGGGCCGACTTTGATCGGGACGGTGACCTGGATGTCATGATACCGCGATATGTTTTGCTCAACCTGACCGATCTTCCTGATTTCGGCAGCTCGCAGTCGTGCTCGTACCGCGGCATCAGAGTTCAGTGCGGACCCCGAGGGCTTCCGGGCGAATCGGACCTCTTCTTTAGAAACCGCGGCGACGGTACCTTTGAGGAAGTTGGCGACTCGCTGGGTCTCGCGGATAAGAAGAAGCATTTCGGGCTTGGAGCTGCGTGGAACGATTACGACAATGATGGCTGGATAGATCTATACGTTGCAAACGATGCGAATCCTAACTACCTGTACAAGAATAACCGCGGAATGTCGCTCATGGACGTAGCGTTTCAGACCGGGTCAAGTTATAGCATCGACGGCATGGAGCAGGGTTCGATGGGGGTAACCTGGGGCGACTTCGATAACGACGGCCTCTTTGATCTTTTCGTGACCAACTTCGCGTCCGAATACAATGTTCTTTACCGAAATCTGGGATCGCGAGGATTCCTGGATGTCTCGATGGAGTCGAAGGTCGGAGTGGTAAGCAAGCCATTTGTCGGATGGGGTGCGGGATTTTTCGATTTCGACAACGATGGGTTTCTCGATCTACTTGTCGCCAATGGCCACGTGTATCCGCAAATGGAGCTTGCTCAGGCGCCGGGATACCTCGGATTCAGGCAGCACTTCCTCCTTCACCGGAATCTCGGCAATGGGACGTTTGAAGAGGTGTCAAAGGAATCAGGACTTCCCGAGGTGCCGGTTCGTTCCCGGAGAGGAATGGCATTTGGCGATATCAACAATGACGGGCTGATCGATGCGGTCGTTACCAGTGTCGGTGATCTGCCCACTGTGCTGCTCAATACAACTCGGAATCGGAATCTCAGCCTAACTGTATGTCTGAAGCAGCCCGAGAAGAATCGCGACTCTATCGGTGCGCGACTGACTCTAAAAACCTCTTCCTCTCGAGTATTGATGCGCGAGGTCGAGGCAGGAAGCAGTTATCTGTCTCAAAATGATCTTCGCCTCCATTTTGGACTCGGAAGCAAAGAAACCGTCGATCAGGCGGAGGTAAGGTGGAGTGACGGTTCAAAGGAAAGTGTTTCCGGATTAGTAGCCGGAAAGATCGTTACGATCCTGAAAGGGAAAGGCATCGTTAAGACAGAAGATCTACGCAGGAGCCGGCCCGATGATGACCGAGCTGACCGCAAGGAGTAAAGGAAAATGAAAGAAATGATATTTGCAGGATTCATCCTTTTGTCAGCTTGCTTAGCAACGCTGTCGCAGGTGCCTCCTCCGCCTGTCGCGGACAATGCCGGTCCGCAGGATCGCAGCATGAAGGACCGTTCAGTTGAAATGGAACGCGTTAAGAGGGATGCGGACAAAGGTGGTGTCGTCACCGGAAAAGGTGGAGAAGCTATGGCCGCGACTAAGTTCAACGAGATTAAAGAAGATTTTGAAAAAATCCAGGAAACTCAGAGCTCGATAGTTGCGGTGTATCAGAAGGCGAAGGCTATCGACTATAAGGTGATCTCGGCAGCGGCCGATCAAGTGACTTGGAGAAGCGAGCGTCTTAAAGGAAATCTCTTCCCCCCGGTCGAGAAAGAAGTAGACAAAAAGAAGAAGGATAAGGACAAGCCCAAGGTTGCTGAAGTTCAGCCCGAGCAAACAGTCTTGCCGGACGATATAAAGTCTTTGATCGGCGAAATGGATAACACATTAGGTGTATTCGTCGGGAACGCGATGTTTTCTAACGCGAGGGTCGTCAATGCCTCTGATCATGCGAGAGCCCAATCTGACCTTGTGCACCTTATCGCCCTTAGCAAAAAGCTGAAAACACTTTCCGATGCGAATATCACGGGTAACTGATCATTCGTCGGCTCTGCAGCCTGGGTTCGAAATTGTGGCGCGCGCGCGAGTTTCCCTTGAAGATGTCGGCGTACTTGCTTA
>JAQSDP010000070.1 GCA_029945985.1 bacterium
CGCATTCAAGGCATATGCTACGAGGAAGATGCGTGAACGAGATTTGTGGGTCTCCGATCGAACTCCGTGGGCCGACAAGGGAAGTGAAAGATGGCTCTGGACTGAGATCTCGGTTGGGAGGGCTTGTCATTACGTTCGGTACGGACAAGGTTGCGATCTGAGAGATTTTGATGAGATCGAAGCGCGCGGAGGCAACCTCAGTTGAAGAACCCACCCGCTAACGCGAGGTGGTTCTGACTTTTTATGAGAACCCGCATCCTCACGGCGCTCGTCGCCTTGCCCATCTTGATCACGTCGATCGTACTGCCGTCGTATTTTGCCGAGACGGTCTGGATATTCGTCGTCATCGCATTGCTGGCGCTGGCCGCCGGGTTGTTTGAGTTCTTTACGCTTACTAAGAAGCTTGAACTGAAAGGCGATGCATCGATCGCGTATCTCGGAGCGGCCGCGTTGGCGGTTGCGTTCGTGTTCGACGCTCCCGCGAAGGCTCCGGACCTGCTGATCGTTACGATCGCGGCTTTTGTGATCGCGGTACTGGTCTCCCAAACGTTTCGATTTCAGGCGGATTTTTCGAAGATGCTCACCGGCGTCGGCGTGACGATCCTTGGCGTTTTGTACGTTGCGTTCCTTGGCGGATTCCTTATCTCGACGAGGCTCGGTTTCGAATCGCATCCGTATTTATCGACGCACCTTCTCGGCTACTTTTTCCTCGTCATCATGGGCGCCGACACGGGCGCGTATTTCGCGGGCGTCAGCTTAGGCAAGCACAAGCTCATTCCAAAGATCTCGCCCGGAAAAACGTGGGAAGGCCTGATCGGCGGACTCGTCGCGGCCGGTGCTTTTGCCGCTCTCGCGACGTACTGGTTCTTCCCGGAACTTCCCTATCAATGGTCGATCCCGCTCGCAATGGTCATGGCAGCCGTCTCCGTCCTCGGCGACCTCGCCGAATCTGCAATGAAACGCGGCTCCGGCGCCAAAGACGCCGCCAACATCCTTCCCGGCCACGGCGGACTGCTTGATAGGTTAGATAGCCTGCTCTTCAACGCTCCGATCTTGTATTACTTTGCTAGATTCTATTTCTAGAGTTTTATGAGCACGGTCCATGCACTCGTTCAAGCCGCCTTCTGCGGAAACGCGGCGGAGGTTTTAAGCCTGCTGGATCTTGGTGTGCCAATAGATGCTCAAGATGGAGAGGGTTGGAACGCGCTTCACGCGGCAATCGAGAATGAGGAAAGGGAATGTATAAGCCTTCTCATTAAGAACGGGGCCGACATCGCTCGCGTCGTGAATGGGTTGACTCCGCTGGCACACGCCGTGGATATTTCTATTGATGGAACCATTCAGACTGGCGGAAGTCAGGGTGATGAACCAGTGGATATAGTTCGTTACCTCCTCAGCGTTGGTGCCGATCCCTTGCCAGGTCTGATAGTAGCCGAATCCTACGGGAGCCAGAAGCTGATCGCCCTCCTCTCGGCTGCAGAACCTCGATATCGATGAGGTCGCAAAGATTCAATCTGCGCTTGATTCTCTCCTGAGAAATCGTAAATGTATATCGAAAAACACGTCGACAACATGATCAAAGCCGGGATCGAGCGCGGCGAGTTCAAGAATCTCGAGGGAGCGGGAAGCCGATCAACCTCGACGAATATTTCGCCACGCCGGAAGATGTGCGGATGGGCTATTCCGTGCTGAAGAGCAATCAGATCGTCCCCGAGGAAGTCGACAGGCTAAAGGAGATCGGCGAGTTGCGGGAGCAGTTGAAAACGTGTTCGGAGGAAGAACGTCCGTTGCTATCGAAACTCCTCCGCGACCGGGATGTTAGCCCTGGTTATGATCCTCGAAAGAAACAGGCGTCGGTAACGAGAGGCGGGCGAGCCCGCCTCTAACAACCGTCTTTAGTTCTCGATATTCCTGAGCACTTGATCAAGAGCTTGGTCGATCGCGGTCCGCAGAGCGTCCGACAGCGGACCGTCGAATTTGCTCTTCACCTTCGCCTGGCCCGTCGCTCCGCCTGAGAGCGTGGCGGTCATATCGATATCCACCTTTCCGACTTTCGTATCCACGCCCGTGACCTTGCCAAAGATCCCGCCGACCTTGCCTGCAGTTGACTCCTTGACCTGTCGAAAATCGAAATTGAGCGCGTAGTCTCCAGTTCCCGTAACGGCACGCAGTCCGCGTTCGGCGATCTTGCCGCGGATGTACTGTTCGGCTTCGGCACGCGTCGTCGGTTGGACGCCGCTCAGGTTAACGTTGAGAGCCACTGACTTCGACGCGGGGTTTGCCGCCGGGTTTAACGGAACAGTGGCGGAGCGACGGCTAGAAACCGACGGAATGCCGACTGACGGCATCTGGATCGCGTAAAGATCTTGCGTTGATGTCACTTCGCGGTATCCCACCGGGATGTCGAACAACCCTATGTTGAGCGGTGAGCGCGATAGCTCGAGCGTCTCAGTCGTCTGCGTCATCTGGACTGAACCGTCCGGGCCGAACATCTTCATCCTGCCTTCAAGAAGAAAGCCGAGACGTGCGGCCGCACTCCCTTTTGTGACGAAACGATCAGAACAGTCTGGACGATCGGCTCGCGGCGATCGAGGTACATCGGGGGTCGCTTGAGGGCAATTAAACTCCGCCGAGAAATCGACGTACCAGCCGTCGTATTCCATCTTCGTCTTACTCGGCCCGTTGCAGGAATCGGCTGAGCTCTCCATCTCATTCGTGGTGATCAGGTGACGTGCCTGTAGCCCGAACATCATCTTGCGCTCTCCGGTATCACGAACCGTGTAAGTGATCGTGATAGTCCCGCCCTGGCGTGTCGTGGTCGTGCGCCGGGTCGGGTCCGGCATCGTTCTCGTTACCGGAGCGGTATCGCCGACCGTCGCAAACGGCTCGACCATATACAGACGTGCCCGGTCATTAACTCGAACGCTGCGTCTAAGATCACACTGCGTGATCGTCGCGATCTGCGGCATGAAGGCGGCCGCCTCGGGGTCGCCCATCTCGATCTTCGTCTCCGCGCGCTCGCGAGATCCCTTTATCGAACGCGTGGATTCCATTGTCTGCCCGCTGGTTGTGACCTTTTGTTTGACTCTGACGTCGGCGAGAGCAGGAACGCTGAACAATAGACAAGCAGTGGTGAGGAAAATGATTTTATGAATTTCTCGCATAACAACTCCTAAGTGTCGTAACGTCGCCTCAATGGGAAAGAGATGCCGGTTAATGTACTTCGCGAAAACTACGTAATAAAGAGCTCAGTACACACCAGTATAGATCGAAACGCCTAGATTCGCGCCGATGGTGGTTGCTCTTTGCTGGCCAGAGACGCTCAGCGACAGGCGAGGTAGACGGCCCGATTTCACCTCTTAACCGCCGGCAGCAGCTAGATCACACCGGCGATCAACCGTACTGTATCCCTTGCTATCAGCATTTCCTCATTAGTGGGGATCGTCCAAACTTTCACACGCGAATTATCGGTGCTGATGACGCCTTCTTTGCCGTGGGCGTGTTCGGCGTTCCGTGACGCGTCGATCTCGATTCCCGCCCAAGACATTCCTTCGCAAACCTTCGACCGGATGAACGCTGAGTTCTCGCCGATTCCGCCGGAGAAGATGACGGCGTCCGTTCCGTTCATGGCAGCGAGGTAGGAGCCGATGTACTTGCGGATGCTGTAGCAGAATATTTCGATGGCGAGGCGTGCGCGGCGGTCGGCAGACTCCTCGGCTTCAGCCATCAGTTCACGCATATCGTGGGTTAGGCCCGAGAGGCCGAGCAGGCCGGAGCTTTTATTGAGCAGATTGTCGACCTCGTGCACCGTCATTCCTTCTTTGTCGCAAATGAATTCGACGATCGCCGGATCGATATCGCCAGAACGCGTTCCCATCACAAGCCCTGCGAGCGGCGTAAAACCCATCGACGTATCGACCGAGTTTCCGCCCTTGATCGCCGCGATCGAACATCCGTTGCCGAGATGGAGCGTGATTACGTTTACGTTCTCCCGCGGAATGTTGTTGAGAACGCGATATTGATATGCGATGTAGCGGTGCGACGTGCCGTGAAAGCCGTAGCGCCGGATCTTGTGGCGGCGGTAAAGCTGATACGGGATGGCATAGAGATAAGCCGTCTCGGGCAGCGTGTGATGAAATGCCGTGTCGAACACAGCGGCCTGCGGCAACCCGCGCCCGAAAGTCGCCTTTACCGCTTGAATTCCCTGTATGTTAGCCGGATTGTGGAGCGGTGCGAGTTCGATGCAATCGTGGATGCCGCGGAGCACCTCGTCGTCTATCAACACAGACTTCGAAAATGCCTCGCCGCCGTGCACCACGCGGTGCCCGACCGCAGCTATATCGCCCAAGCCGCTCACGCCCTCGATCTTTGCTTCGTCGGAACCGATCCATTGCAGTACCGCGTCGAGTGCGGAGCGAATATCGCGTATCGGCCTCGCTGACCTTTCCGGCTCGCTTCCCACCGCTTCGAACGTTATCAATGCAGCGCCGCCGATCCGCTCAATGTGTCCGCGAGCCAGCATTCGATCTGCCCGCTGATCGATCTGTTCGAGACTGGTAGAAATAAGCTGAAACTTAAGCGAAGAACTGCCGCAATTGAGGACAAGGACGTTCATACGCCAATGTTAACCCATACTAAGTAGTTGCCTAAGTCAGACCGCTTCCTGTATTATCTCCCTTGGTTTATGAACGCCGTTCGATTTAACGACAATAATACGTAGGCGAGAGCGCAAAGGACCCAAGGTTCCGCGTTCCGCCTTTCGTCTGTCGCAGATCGAAAGGCGTTTTTGTTGTTGTGGAGATTTTTACCGCGAATAACGCGAATGAACGCTAATAAAATTTTGATATGGCGGATCTGCTGTATAAGGACGAGAGCTATAAAATCATAGGCGCGTGTTTCGAGGTCTATAACCAGAAGGGTTATGGGTTTATAGAGCCGGTTTATCAAGAGTGTTTACAGATCGAATTTGCTTTGCAGGGCATTCCATTTGTTCCCAGCCTGAGATTCAAATGAGCTATAAAGGAACGCTTTTAACACAATACTTTAAGCCGATTTTATTTGCTTTGGAAAGATCATAGTCGAGATAAAGTCGGTTGCGGCACTAGTAGCAGCTCACCGAGCACAGGCGAATCAACTATCTCAACGCAACCGAATTCGAACTTGCTCTCCTCGTCAATTTTGGTCAACATCCGAAGCTTGACTATGAGCGGCTCGCGAAAAGTAAAAAGACGAGCATTCTTGACGAGATCCGAAGTTGGACAAAGGGATCAGAAGATCCGATTTAAAAATATTCGCGACCATTAGCGTTATTCGCGGTAAAAATTCTTCGCGTATTTCGCGGGCAAAATTCTTATGTTAGACACTTTAGGCAGTTTAGAGCGGTCGCACACTTGCGGTGAGTTGAGAGAGGCTCAGGTGGGCGAGTCGGTCGTGTTGATGGGTTGGGTGGCGAAGAAGCGTGATTTTGGTGTTTTTACGTTTATTGACCTTCGCGACCGGCATGGTTTGACGCAGGTGGTGGTGAGCGAAGAAACGGCGTCCGAGGCTCACGCGAAGGCAAAGAACCTCCGCGGCGAGTTTGTTATCGCGGTGAAGGGCGAGGTTGTTTCGCGTGCGGACGGTACGCGTAACGCCAAGCTCGCTACTGGGGATGTCGAGATCAAGGTCAGCGAACTTCTCATCTTTAACGACGCGAAAGTGCCGCCGTTTCAGCTTGAGGTCGCGGGCAGCGAAAATCTCGCGAGCGAGGACACGCGGCTCAAGTATCGCTATCTCGACCTGCGCCGCGCGGCGTTGCAGCAGAACATCATCATGCGTGCAAAGGCGGTAAAGGCGATCCGCGAATACTTCGACGGTCGCGGCTTTCTGGAGATCGAGACGCCGATACTGCTGAAATCCACGCCCGAGGGCGCTCGCGACTTCATCGTGCCCTCGCGCATTCACACGGGCAAGTTTTTCGCGCTTCCGCAATCGCCGCAGATCTTGAAACAGATCACTATGATCGCGGGCCTCGACCGCTATTATCAGATCGCCCGCTGCTTCCGCGACGAAGACCTGCGTGCCGACCGCCAGCCGGAGTTTACGCAGCTCGATATGGAGATGTCGTTCGTGAACCGCGAGCAGGTCTATCGCGAGATGGAAGGAATGTTCAACCACGTCCTGAAACTGATCGGCGTCGATCTGCCGTCCGAGTGGCCGCGAATGACGTATGCGGAGGCGATGCGGCGGTACGGTTCGGACAAGCCCGACCTGCGTTTCGGAATGGAACTGCAGGATCTGAGCGAAAGCCTGAAAGAAACCGACTTCGCTCCGTTCGCCGATACGCTAAAGGCGGGCGGCGAGATCAAGGCGATCGTTGTGAAAGGCAAGGCCGACTATTCGCGAAAGCAGACCGATGAGCTGCAGGAATTCGTAAGACGCTACGGAGCGGGTGCTCTCGCGTGGATAAAAGTCGGGACCGCGAGCGGTAGCGAACGGGTTCTTAATTCCTCTCTGACCAAAGTGCTCGGTGAACCAAAGATCGAAGAACTAGCCTCTAAAGCGGGAGCCGGAGAAGGCGATGCAGTGCTGATCGTCGCGGGCAAAAAGTCGGTCGTAGCGGCGGCTCTCGGAGCGTTGCGCAACGAGGTCGCTCGACGCGAGAATCTGATCGACCGGAGTAAGTACGAGTGCCTGATCGTAACCGAGTTCCCGATGTTCGAACATGACGAGGAGACGGACACCTACGTCGCGGCACATCATCCGTTCACGTCGCCGATGGACGAAGACCTCGAACTCTTCCGCACCGGCGTGAACGATCCGTCGCAGCATCATCTGCTGGGACAGGTGCGTTCAAAGGCATACGACGCTGTCATCAACGGCTACGAATGCGCCGGCGGCTCGATCCGTATCCACCAGCAGGAGGTGCAGGCGTTGAACTTCAAGGCACTTGGCATGTCGCCTGAATCGGCTCGTGAGCGTTTCGGATTTTTCCTCGACGCCCTCGAATACGGCACGCCGCCGCACGGCGGTTTCGCTGCCGGCATCGAACGCACCTGCATGATCCTCTGCGGCACCGAAAACATCCGCGACGTCATGGCCTTTCCGAAAACCGCCTCCGCTCAGGATCTGATGATGGATTCGCCAGGCGAAGTGGATGAGTCTCAGTTGAAGGAGTTGGGCGTAAAGGTGACGTAAGCCCTCAATTAGCGCCCCTACGTTTTATTGAACATCTCTGGAGCAAGTATCGTAAAATACCTCCGACGATGCCGAAAAAATTCGACACAAATCCACTTGATCCGGATTTTCCGGAGAAGGCAAGGGCTGTTGCCCAGATGAATCCGGATGTAGAGGCTTATCGAGCTCCTGCGGAGGGGTTCGGAGCGCCGCCGTCTTCGCCGTACAGCACTGCCGAATTTCCGGTGAGGCCGACGGCCCCGCCGAGCGTGACCGAGGACGAGACGCAGCGCTTTGACGAGGCTCAATATAACGCATATGC
>JAQSDP010000071.1 GCA_029945985.1 bacterium
CGGATACTCAAAGCAGCGGCGATCGGCGTGGGAAGCCTCGGCCGACATCATGCTCGAAACTATGCGGAACTTGCGCGCGAAGGCCGCGTAGACTTCATAGGTGCATGTGACGCGAACCCTGACACGGCCGCTCAGATCGCGTCGGACAATGGATCAGTATCGTTCACGGATTGGCGTGAACTTCTCGACAAAGTTGACGTGGTTTCTGTCGCTACACCAACTGAGACACATTGCGAGATCGCGTGTGCTTTTCTCGAAAAAGGAGTGCATACGCTCGTCGAAAAGCCGATCGCACTAACGCTCGCCGAAGCCGACAGGATGATCGCTGCGGCCGAAAAAAGCGGTGCAAAACTCATGGTCGGCCAGCTCGAGCGTTTTAATCCGGCGATGGTCGCGCTCCGGCCGCATGTGACGAATCCGCTGTACTTCGAGATCCATCGCGTCTCGCCATTCCCGAATCGTTCTCTTGATGTTGATGTTGTGCTCGACGTGATGATCCACGATCTGGACGCGATCCAATGGCTGGTCGGTCAAGATGTGAAGGTCAGCGAGATCCGAGCGGTCGGTATCCCGGTGATCTCGGACAAAGTTGACGCAGCGAACGCTCGCATCGAATTCGAGAACGGAGCAGTCGCGAACATTACAGCGTCACGCATCGGTACCGAAAAGATCCGCAAGACCCGTTTCTATCAGACGAACTCTTATGTCGTGCTCGACTACGCCACTAAGTTTGCGTCCGTAACCTCTCTCAATCCCGAAGCCGCCCATCCGCTGCTCGGCATTTCCATTAATCGGCTCGAGATCAACGATGTCGAACCGCTCAGAGCCGAGATCACCGCGTTCCTCGATTCGATCGAGAACGCCAAGGCTCCACCTGTATCCGGGCACGATGGCCGCCGAGCTCTTGCTCTGGCGGTTGGCGTGCTGGAAAACATCGATGCTCACGTCAGTAAACTGAATGTAAAGAAATAGCTAATGGCTATTGGATAACAGCCATTAGCTAAGCCTTAAAGAAAGAATGCTTATGCGGCTGCTTCGCTGGCTTGGGCCCCGGCCGCTTGCTCCGCCATGGATTTCATCCATTCCTGCGTTTTCTTCAGTTTTTCGGCTCCGTTCGGACGATCCATGATCACTTTTTCGAGGTGATACAACGCCTTCGGTTCGTCCCACATCTCGCGTAGCTCTGCGAGCAACGGTTCGATCTTGGCGAAAACTATCATATGTTCGCCAACCGTATCGTTGAACATTTCTGCGTCGATCGCGCCATGATTTACGAACGCCGCCGCCATATCCCAATACGACGAAACCATCCGAAGGTACGCACCGACCTCGGGGTTCATCATGGTCGTCATATAATCCTGGCCGCTCGTCGGATTGAATGTGAAAAACCAGTCACGGGCCTTACGCATCGTCTCTTCGCGGCGCATGTCGTACAACTTCAAGATCAAGTCCGCAGACTCTACTTTGCTCATAATAAAAGCCTCCAAGTTGAATTAGTTCGAGTGGGATTTTACATCCAATGGACTGGAGCGGCAAGCATCCCTGCTTGCCTGAGTGCGAAGCACGAATGAGAGGTGACCGCGAAACGAGCAAATGCTAACGTAGTCACGGACGCCGCCGCGTTAGGGCAAGCAGGATGCTTGCCGCTCCAGTCCATGAACGAAAAGATCTCAGCATTCCTCTCCGAACGCATCGCCGCCAACGATTTCCCTTCGGCGGTCTATTTGGTTGCCGAGAAAGGCGAGATCGTTTATCACCATGCGTTGGGGAATGCGGTCGCCACGCCGGAGGTGATCCCGGCGAGGTTGGATACGATCTATGATCTGGCGAGTTTGACGAAGCCGCTCGTGACCGGGCTCTTGACTGCTATTTCCATTGACGACCGTGAAGACGAATTTTCACTTCAATCCAGAGCCGGTGACTATTTTCCCATTTTCAAGGAGTCGGCAATTGCCGATCTTAAGGTGTGGCACCTAGCGTCACATGTGTCAGGTCTTCCGGCGTGGCTCCCGCTATATTTGATGGCGAAGTCGCGAGTCAGTGTTCCTGAGGTTGTTTCTAGAACAGAACGAGCGTTCGCAACGGACTCGAAAGTCGAATACAGCGACCTAAATTTCATTGCCCTATCACACATCGTTGAAGGCTTGAGAGTCGACCAAGAGTACGGATATGACGTAATTGACGAACTAGCACTGACTCGAACAACGTTTAACCCGTTGACCGAACCGTGGGTGGGGGAATTTAAACGACAGGAAATTTCGGGCAGCGAGTTCGGAAACGGATACGAAAAGCAAACTTGTATTGATAAAGGCTACCTTCAACCACCCGCTACCGCAGGTAGTACTGACATTAACTCGGCGTTTCGCGATTATCAGATCTGGGGCGAGGTGCATGATGGGAACGCTTATTTTATGGGCGGGGTTGCGGGGCACGCGGGCCTTTTTTCGACTGCGGAGGAGGTTTTCAAGATAGCCCTCCAGTTTCTGCCGCAGTACACGAGCTTGCTGAAGCCTGAGACGTGCGAGCTTTTCCGCACGAATTTCACTAAGGGAATGAACGAGGACCGTTCGTTCGCGTTTCAGTTGGCCTCGACCGAAGGTTCGACGGCGGGGACGTCGATGTCACCCGAGAGCTTCGGGCATAACGGCTTTACAGGAACGTCGCTCTGGATCGACCCCGTCAACGACCGGATCTTCATCCTTCTCACCAACCGGACGCACAACCATCCGCTGCCATTCACCAACATCAACTCGGTTCGCCGTCGCTTCCACGATATCGCGATAGAAGAGTTGGAGAAGCGGTAGCACATGTCAGTACCACCTGCGGTAGCGGGTGGTTAAACGTAACCACCGAGAGCCCATGTTGGAACAGGCCGAACAAAACATTCCGTTTCGTGACGCACTTAAGTTTTGGATCAAGCTCGGTTTCATCTCCTTCGGTGGGCCGGCGGGTCAGATCGCGATCATGCA
Source organism: bacterium (assembly GCA_029945985.1). Taxonomy (GTDB): domain Bacteria; phylum Acidobacteriota; class Blastocatellia; order Pyrinomonadales; family Pyrinomonadaceae; genus OLB17. The sequence continues at coordinate 2,970 of JAQSDP010000071.1, forward strand.
CAAGGAGCTGGTCGAGCGGCGCAAGTGGATCTCGGAAGAGAGCTTTCTGCACGCATTGAATTTCTGCATGCTACTGCCGGGGCCGGAGGCTCAGCAGCTTGCGGCGTATAACGGCTGGCGTCTTCACGGTATCAAAGGCGGGATCGCGGCGGGAGCGTTCTTTGTTCTTCCTTCGATCTTCTTTCTACTACTGCTCTCGTATATTTATGCGCGGTACGGGCATGTCAATGAGATCGTTGCAGTACTCGACGGCTTCAAGCCGGTTGTTGTCGCCATTGTTGTCGAGGCGGTTATTAAGATCGGTAAGCGATCGCTGAAGACTCCGGTTCATTTCGCGATCGCGGCTCTGTCGTTTGTTGCCGTCCAGTTTTTGAACCTACCGTTCCCATTGATCGTCGTGGCCGCCCTGGTTATTGGGCTGCTTATGAGTCGGAATCTAAAGTCCACGGAGTCGACCGCCGTTGCAGAACCGGCGAAGCGTCGAGGTGGATACGTGATGAGGGTTATCGCCGCCTGCGTCACGCTCTGGGTTGGTCCTTTCATCGCAGTCTCGGCCGTATTCGGTTTCGAAAACATCGCCACGAAACTCTATCTTTTCTTCACACAGGCCGCATTCGTGACCTTTGGCGGGGCGTACGCAGTGCTCGCCTATGTGAATCAGGCCGCGGTCGCAGCCGGTTGGATAACCGCGGCTCAGGCGGTCGATGGCCTAGCTCTCGCCGAAACGACGCCCGGGCCGCTGATAATGGTGCTTCAGTTCATCGGATTCATGACCGGCTGGCAGAATTCCTGGAGTGTCGATCAAACGGCCTTCGCGATCGTGTGCGCCCTTATCGTCACCTTCGTCACGTTTCTACCGTCATTCCTGTTCGTTTTCTGCGGAGCTCCGTACATCGAAAGACTTCAGGGAAACAAGCGGTTGGCCGGAGCTTTGGCTTTTGTGACGTCGGCCGTTGTGGGCGTAATTCTAAATCTTTCGATCGTTTTTGGATCGGCGGTTTTCATCGGAACGGACGGGATCAACTTGTTTGGGATCGTACTGGCGGCCGCTGCGTTCATTGCCCTTTATTTTTTGAAAGCTGACGTCCTCCTAGTTGTGATCGCCGGCGGTGTGATCGGCCTCGCTAAATACCTCCTCGTGGATTGATAATCGTTGGCATCCAATAGTTTAGGTATATAATCCAATATCGAGCTTTCCCCAAAGTAGACAAACGGAGATTAATGTCGATGAAAAGGTTCGCCTTCTCGTTCGTTTTATTGGGGATTGCTGCGGTTTCGGCGCTTAGTCAGGGCGACCGTTCAAGCCGCACGCGCGTCGCGACGACGCCCACCCCACAAGCACCAAGCATTCAAAATGACACGGTTCGTCCGCAAGGCGAACGCCGCGCCCCGGTTTTTTCGACGCCGAACGGCGGTCGGCCCGCGGCAACGCCGACACCTGGCTCGAATCAGGCGATCAGTGGCGATAGCGATGAGGAGATCCGAGTCGAGACGAACCTCGTAACGATGCCGGTTTCCGTTCTAGATCGCGACGGCCGTTTCGTTTCCGGCCTTGCCCAGCGTGACTTTGAGATCTTTGAGAACGGTGCAAAACAGAAGATCGAACATTTTCAATCAGTCGAACAGCCTTTCACGGTTGTTTTGATGATCGACGTCAGCCCCTCCACGCAGTTTCGTATCGATGAGATCCAGACTGCGGCCATCACGTTTGTGGACCAGCTTCGACCGGCGGATCGCGTGATGGTCATTGCGTTCGACGAAAGAGTTCGAGTTTTGAGCGAGCCGACAAATAATCGGGGACAGCTGCGAAACGCGATCTACATGGCAGAGTTTGGCGACGGTACGAGCCTTTACGAGGCGGTAGATAACGCCCTGAATCGGCAACTTGCAAAGATCCAGGGGCGCAAGGCCATTGTTATATTTACAGACGGCGTCGATACGACGTCGCGACGTGCGAATTACCAAAGTACGATCCTGGATGTAGAAGAGGCCGATGCGCTTGTATACCCGATCCGCTATAACACGCAGCGAGGCGGTTTCGGCGGCGGAGGCGGCGGAGGTGGCGGCTGGGGCGGCCCTCGGCAGCGTCGGCGGAGTACCGGCTGGGGCGGTGCGATCGGAATCATTCTGGGCGGCCAGCTCCCGCCAGTATATGGCGGCGGAGGGCCCGCGGGCGGTTCATCTGAGGAATATGAGACCGGCCGGCAATATTTGGAAGAGTTGGCAGCCAAGAGCGGCGGCCGTAAGTTTGAAGCCGATTCGTCGACCAGTCTTGATACCGCATTTGCCGGCATAGCCGAAGAATTGCGCCGGCAGTATTCCGTCGGCTATTATCCCGATACGGCGGGTCAGAAAGGTGAACGACGGCAGATCAAAGTTCGCGTAATGCGGCCGGGCCTCGTGGTTCGTGCGAAGAACAGCTACGTCGTGGGAGAAACTGATAATCGACGAACGGGCACCTAAGGGCGCAGCAGGAATAAGATGGCGAGCCTGATCTCTTCGCGGATCAGGCTTCATTTTTCTCCTAATACATCTTTTGAATAGGGGTAGAGCATCGTAGAATCTGTTTTGGCCGCCTTTCATGCGCACTACGTTGGCACTTTTCGGGATTCTCGTCATAGCCGCTTTATGCGGCTCTTTTGCCGCTGCCCAGTCCGGCGGCAAAGGATCCCCGACAGCGGGCGGTAAGGCGAATGTCCGCCCGGCCACTCCGAAGCCTACTCCAACGCCGGTCCCGGAAGCAGAGGCCGGCCCGGTCGACGGCGAAGAGATCGTGGTGGACACTAAGCTTGTAACGATCCCGGTGCGTGTGATGGATCGAAAAGGCGGATTCGTCCCGGGCCTTAAGAAAGAAAATTTCAAAGTATTTGAGGATGGCGTGGAACAAGAGGTCGCACTCTTTTCCAACGACACCCAGCCGTTTACGGTCGCGCTCGTGTTGGATATGAGCTATTCGGCAAAGTTTAAAGCCGCCGAGATCCAGAATGCTGCGATCGAGTTTATCGATCAGCTTCGTCCCGAGGATCGCATTACCGTGATCTCATTTGATGAAGAAGTGAATATCCTTTGCGAGCCCACCAGTGACCGCAAGGCTATCTACGCTGCGATACGACGGGCGCAGATCTCGACCGGCACGAGCCTGTACGAGGCAGTCGATTTGACGATCAACGATCGGCTACGCAAGATCGAAGGCCGCAAGGCAATGGTGCTCTTCACCGATGGTGTGGACACCACCAGCCGCCGCTCCAACGACATTGATAATCTTCGCGACGCGATGGAGATCGACACGATAATTTATCCGATCCGCTACGACACGTTCGCCGACGTTCAACGGATCAAGAATAATCCCATGCCGCAGGAGATTCCCCAGAAATCTGGAACCGGCGGACTTCCGAGAGGCACGACCCCGCCGATGATTCCGACAAACAATCCATCGCCCTTTCCATTTCCCATCCCGACAAGCGGTATGGGCCGGCCGAGCGACAAAGGAACGACGCCCGAGGAATACGCGCGCGGCCAGGAGTATCTAGACCAGCTTTCGATTCGCACGGGCGGCCGTATCTACGTTGCGGATACGCTCGGCAATCTCTCGAACGCATTCTCGAAGATCGCCAGCGAACTGAGGGAACTTTATAGTATTGGTTATTACCCGCCCGACGAGAGCAAAGGCGGCAAGATACGGAAGATCAAAGTGAAGGTCGATGTGCCGAACGTTGCGGTGAAAGCACGCGACAGCTACGCGGTTGCAGACACCAGGAAGTGATCACACCTCTGTCCCGTCCGGGATCTGCCCGCCCTTCGGAACGATAATTATTCCATCACGAATAAAGTACGAGCTGTCAGGGGCGTCGAAATGATCTTTCCCCGCCTGATTCAGCAGCTTAACGTCTCTGCCGATCCGCACGTTCTTATCAATGATCGCCTTCCGCACGGTCGCGTTTGCTCCGATGCCCATATGCGGGACGCCGCGTTCGACGTTTAACTTCATCTCATCCAGCGACTCAAAATAGTCTGACCCCATCACGATCGAACTCTCGATCCGCGTTCCCGGTTCCAGTCGACTGCGGAGTCCGATGATCGAATTGCGAGCGTAAACGCCGTTCAAAATACACCCCTCGCTGACCATCGAATTATCGACGTCACAATTGTGAAGCTTTGAGGGCGGTAGATAACGGCTGCGCGTGTAGATCGGCGACTCGGCGTTGAAAAAGTTAAATTTTGGAAGCGGCGCGGCAAGGTCCAGATTTGCCTCGTAAAACGCTCTTATTGTGCCGATGTCTTCCCAATACCCGTCGAACAAGTGAGCCTGAACGTTACATTTCTTGATCGCCTGGGGGATCACTTGGCCACCGAAATCTACAGCTGAATCGTCGTCGCTTAGCAGTTCCTTAAGCTTCTCATAATCGAAAACGTAGATTCCCATCGAGGCAAGGTACGGCTTCTTCGCTGCATC
>JAQSDP010000072.1 GCA_029945985.1 bacterium
GGTTCTTCACGACCGGCGAGAAGTTGCTTTAGCTCATCCACCCTTTCGCGTTGTAGCTGTATCTCGCTCTCAAGCGTCTGAGGAGCATTCATCAATTCATCTACCAGCGTTTCTCCTAATATCGGCTTCAGCTCTTTTAGGAACTGATGCGTGATCGCAAGCTGTTTGTCGGCGGTGAGCCGCATTCCAAGTCCAAATTCGGCGTTGTCCTCGAATAGCGAATTAGACCATGCAGGCCCTTTGCCCTTTGAATTCTTGGTCCAGGGCGTGGTCGGCAGATTGCCGCCATAGATCGACGAACAGCCGGTCGCATTCGCGACGAGAAGTCTGTCCCCAAATAGTTGGGTCAGGACTTTTATGTAAGGCGTTTCACCGCACCCGGCACACGCACCGGAAAACTCGAAGAGAGGTTCAAGGAATTGTACGCCGTGAACTGTCGAGTAATTGACATCCGGTCTCTGATTTTCAGGAAGCTCCTCAAAGAATTTGATCGCCGCTCGATCGGGATTCAGGTCCACCGCTTTATCGACCACATTGATCGCCCGTTTGCCGTTCTCGACAGATGCGTCGACCGGGCACACCTCGTAGCAGAGGTTGCAGCCGGTGCAATCCTCGACGTAGACCTGCAGGGTGTATTTGGTCTCCGGGTAACCGCGTGCATTGATCGGGGCCGCCTTAAAACTCGCCGGAGCGCCATTCAGGTTCTCGTGATGGTAGAACTTTGATCGGATCACACTATGCGGGCAGACGAAACTGCAGTTACCGCATTGAATGCAGAGGTCCGGCTCCCAAACGGCGATCTTGTCCGACACATTACGCTTTTCCCATTTCGCGGTACCGCTTGGATAAGTTCCGTCAACCGGCATCGCGCTTACCGGTATCTGATCGCCGCGACCTTCGATCATCATCTGCGTCACGGACCGCACGAATGCAGGTGCATGTGACGGGATGCGAACGGAGTGACCATTCGCTGCTGTCGCAGTCGCGGGAACCTTTACTTCAAAGAGGTTTGCCAGGGTCTGATCGACCGCCTCAAAATTTTTCTGGATCACAGCAGGGCCTTTCTTGAAATAGGTCTTTTCGATGGCCTTCTTGATCTGTGCGATCGCCTGATCCGGCGGCAGCACGCCTGACAATGCGAAGAAGCATGTCTGCATTATCGTATTGATCCGCCCGGCCATTCCGGTCTGTTCGGCAACCGATGTCGCGTCTATGACATACAGCCTTAAGTTCTTCTCAATGATCGCCTGCTGAACCGAGCGCGGAAGCTGAACCCAGACGTGCTCCGCCCCGTAAGGGCTGTTCAGGAGAAACGTCGCTCCAGGCTTCGCGTGTTCGAGCATCTCTTCCTTCGCGATAAAATTGAATTGATGACATGCAATAAAGTCAGCGGAAGTTATCAGATAAGGCGCACGGATCGGCTGGTCGCCGAAACGCAGATGCGAAACGGTTTTTGCTCCCGATTTCTTTGAGTCGTAAACGAAATAGCCTTGTGCGAAATGGTCAGTATTCTCGCCGATGATCTTAATGCTGTTTTTATTCGCGCCGACTGTCCCGTCCGCGCCGAGTCCAAAGAACAGAGCCTGTGTCCATCCCGATTCATCAAGGCCGAAGCGATCATCCATTGGGAGGCTCGTGCCTCCAACGTCATCAATGATCCCGACCGTAAAGTGATTGCGAGGAGATTCTGTTTTTAGGTGTTCGAACACCGATCGAGCCATCGCGGGAGTAAATTCTTTCGATGAAAGCCCGTAACGGCCGCCGACGATTCTGGGGATCGGCATGTCCCGATCCGGCGTTTCCATAAAGCTGACGACCACATCCTGATAGAGAGGTTCGCCGATAGCCCCCGATTCTTTTGTACGGTCAAGAACTGCGATCGACCGAACTGATCTTGGAATTGCCGCGATGAGATTCTCACTCGGAAAGGGTCTGTAAAGGGAGATCTGAACGACGCCGACGCGTTCGTCGGCTAGATTTAGAGCGTTGGCCGTCTCGACCGCGGTTTCAACAGCGGAACCCATGATGACGATAACACGTTCAGCATCCGGCGGACCGAAGTAACTGACAGGAGCATACTTGCGTCCAGTCAATGCGGCGAAGCGATCCATTTCTTCGCGAACAATGCGCGGTACCGCATCATAAAATGGGTTCACGGTCTCGCGGCCTTGGAAATAAACATCCGGATTCTGTGCAGTTCCTCGAATGAACGGATTGTCGGGATTCAAAGCACGGCTGCGGTGTGCAAAGATCAGCTCGTCGTCAATCATCGCCCTGATCTCTGCATCTGAAAGAAGAGCGATCTTGCTTACCTCATGCGACGTGCGGAAACCGTCGAAGAAATGTATGAATGGAACGCGGGCACGAAGGGTCGCCGCCTGTGCGATCAATGCCATATCGTGAGCTTCCTGGACGCATGATGAAGCGAGCATCGCGAATCCAGTCGTTCGTGCGGCCATCACGTCCTGATGATCGCCAAAGATCGAAAGAGCCTGAGAGGCAAGGCTGCGGGCGGCGACATGAAAGACCGCTGCAGTAAGCTCGCCGGCGATCTTATACATATTCGGCAGCATTAGCATTAGGCCTTGTGATGCCGTGAATGTCGTGGTAAGCGAACCGGTCTGCAAAGCACCGTGAACGGTACCTGCAGCGCCGCCTTCGCTCTGCATTTCGATAACTTCGGGGATATTCCCCCAGATGTTTGTCGTCCCCTTGGCCGCCCATTCATCGGCAAGCTCAGCCATCGTCGATGAAGGCGTGATCGGATAGATCGCACAAACTTCATTTACGCGATAGGCGGCATATACGGCGGCCTCGTTGCCGTCGAGAGTGACATATTTTCTTGTGTCGGAGTTCATTAGCTTATTACCCCTGAGGTTCGAGAACCATGTCGATGGCATGACACGGGCACTGTTCATAGCAGACGCCGCATCCTGTGCACAGGTCGTAATGGAACTGGTAACGGTTCCCTTTTCCGAGCTTTTCGATCGCGTCTTCTGGACAGGCGCCGAAGCAGCCGTCGCACTCGAAACAGTTGCCGCACGAGAGGCATCGCTGAGCCTCGAATCTCGCCTCGGATTCTGAGAAGCCGGTGACTATCTCATCGAATCCTCTAACCGCGACCGCAGGTTCAATGTGGACTTCGGGTTTGGTATCGGCCTTTGTCCGGTACCAGACGTGTAGCTGCTCAATGCCGACAAGTGGGTTAGAGACCGGCTTCTCAAAAACGGTCTTTCTCAGCCAGGCGTCTATGTTTCGGGCGGCTTTCTTGCCGTGTCCCGTGGCGATCGTGACCGTGCGTTCGCTGGGGACCATGTCGCCTCCCGCGAATATGCCGGGATGCCCGGTCATCATTCGTTTGTCGACAACCACAGTCCCGTCGTCTTGAAACTCGATGCCGTCTATGCGCTGAAGAAATTCAGTCTCGGTCGCCTGCCCTAAGGCGAGGATCAGCGAATCGGCCTCGAGAGTTTCGAAATCACCGGTTGGTACTGGCTTTCCGTCTTTGACTTCCATTCGCTCGACCGTGATAGAGGTCGAATCAAGATTTTTGATCGTACGCAGCCAGTGGATCTTCACGCCTTCGCTAAGAGCTTCGTCGGCTTCAAAATCGTGCGCGGGCATATGATCGCGGTCTCGGCGGTAGATTATCAATGCTTCTTGAGCACCAAGGCGTTTTGCCGTGCGGGCGGCATCCATTGCAGTGTTGCCACCACCGTAAATTGCTACTCGACGGCCGAGCAATGGCCGGTTCCCGAGTTCGACATCCTTTAAGAAGCTAACGGCATCTAGGATCTTGCCTGCGTCTCGAGCCGGAATGTCGGTCTTCTTGCCGATATGAGCCCCGATAGCGATGAACACAGCATCGAATCCGCCGGCTTCTTTTTCAGCCATCACGTCTTCGACCTTTTTATTTAATCTGATCTCGACGCCCATCTGCTCGATCCGCTTGATCTCTGCCTGAAGGACGTTTCTCGGGAGGCGATATGCCGGAATGCCGAAATTCATCATGCCGCCTGCCATCGGCCCGGCTTCGTAGATGGTGACCGCGTGTCCCGCCCTTGCCAGGTGATACGCCGCCGACAGCCCGCTCGGACCTGCTCCAATGATCAGGACGCGCTTCCCGGTAATATCCTGAGGGATCGCGAACTGCCATCCTTCAGCGATCGCCATATCGCCAAGAAATCGCTCGACTGCGTGGATACTGACCGGTTGGTCAACCGATGTTCGGTTACAGGAGGTCTCACAAGGGTGGTAGCAGACACGCCCATGGACCGCGGGCATAGGATTTTCGTGGGTGAGTGTTTCCCATGCCTCGAAATGGCGGCCTTCTTGTGCCAGTGCGAGCCAGCCCTGGATATCCTCGCCTGCCGGACACGCATTGTTGCATGGCGGCAGAAAGTCTACGTACAGCGGACGCTTCGATCTGACGGCTCCTGTACCCTCGCTGTGCAAGGCAAGATCGGTCTGTGTGGTCAGGTCGGTTCTTACAAGTCCCATAGTTAACTTTTCAAATACTCATGGAACGTGCCAAAGCTCAAATTGCGTATCGCCTAGTATTCGAGGGACTATCCAACTGAACCCAACGGACATATTGACGACGCGGCGTGAAAAAGGGAGTGTAGGTGCGAAATTATTCGCAGGAAAGACGGCCTTGTGAAGCCGAGTTCTCGGATCAATTTCTATCACTCTGCCGCAGGGCAATGAAGTGATTGACTGTGACGATTCGGCCAAACTGGGCATATGATACCGCCGTCCTAAACTCATTTTAAGGAGCTATGAAACGATGAAAGGATTTAATCCGGTTGGCTGGTTTGAGATCTATGTGCAGGATATAGCGGCAGCGCAGCAGTTTTATGAGGCTGTTCTTGATATCTCAATGAGCGAACTGCCCAATCCGATCGAGGATCCGGTAAAGATGGTGGCGTTCTCGAGCGGAGAGAATTCGATGACTCATACCGGCTCGACGGGAGCTCTCGTCCATATGCCGGGATTCCCGAGCGGCGGTAACAGCACGATCGTGTATTTCATCGCCGATGACTGCGCGGTCGAGGAAAGCCGTGTTGTGGATGCAAGCGGCACGATCTTCAAAACCAAATTCTCGATCGGGCCGCACGGTTTTATTTCGCTGTGCAATGATCCGGACGGGAACATGTTTGGTCTGCATTCGATGAAATAGGAACTTTGGTTCCGATTTCGTCGTAGTTTCTTCTATTGGGAGGAGAAAAAGATGATCGAAATTCTTGAATCACCAAAGCATCTGATCGCGATGAAGATTTCCGGGACCTTGACGGCCGAGGACGTTGAAAAGGCTTACAAATCGACGAATGATGCCTTAGCAGCTAACGAGCGCGTCTCATTTTTTGCCGAGATCGGCGAATCCATGGGATTCACGGTCGAGGGCATATTAAAAGACCTTTGGAACGGCATCGGGCAGCTTGGTCGGCTAGGCAAATATTATCGAGCGGCGGTCGTGACGGATAAGGGCTGGATCGCGACCATGGCGCGTGTCGAGGGCCTTGTCTTTTCTTCGATCGATGTGCGCGTCTTTGATCCAAAGGAACGAGCGAAAGCTTTCGCGTGGGCATCTGAAGCTCCGGAACCGCTTCCGAAACCTGAAGATGCTCCACCATCGGTCCATTTTCTGCAGACCACTAGCCCGAACGTTCTAGCCTACGAGGTCAACGGACGCCTTCGCGAGAAGGACATCAAAGCGGCGGTCGCTGAGATGAAGCCTTATCTCCAACGCGACGGAAAATTCAACGTCCTCGCTAGGATGAAGGATTTCGGCGGATTCGATCTGCTCGCGGCTCTTGATGACGATCTGGTAAAGACCAAGTATAAGGCGATCTCAAAGATCGATAAATACGCGATCATCGGAGCGAAAGCATGGATGCGGAATTTTGTTGAGCTTGTATCCGGTATATTCTCGGTGCAGATCAGATTCTTCGATGCCGAGGAAGAACACGCGGCCTGGGAATGGGTAGGGGCCGAGCAGGCTCTTTTGGCCGGGAAATGACTGAAGGGCAACTCTGATTGCCCGAGCATTCTAGTGCGAAAATAACGGTGGCGACATTCCAGCCTTCTCTATTGAGGACTGTCGCCCGAGATTCTTAGGCTGCTAGAGCGGCTTGGCAAGCAACGATGCTTGACCGCTCCAGTCTTGCGTTTTCCACAACGAGTCCGTATAATCCAAAGGTTTGTTACACATGCGGCATTTGCATCCAGCGATTGCCGCTACAATTTTTCGATAAGATGCTTTCGAAGAACTTTGCAGTTACTACAACTACTACGACCCGCCTCTAGTGGCGGGACCCGTAAGAGAACGCATGATGGCGTCGCTCTTACAAAGCAAAGTCGCTCTTATCGGATCTGATCTTGGTTAGTAGTAGGAATTTGTTGATCGTTAATTAGTTAAGAGTGACTCGCTCAGAGTTCAAGCTTTAGCTTGTGCTTTGTGAAACTTCGGGGTCTTTACTTAACCGGAGACAAGTTGAAGCTTGAACTCTGAACGGATCGACAAAGATAATGAGCGAACTGAACGTAAATTTTAATGGTAGCCAGCGGGCTATTCCTGCGCCGGCGACGGTGGCGGACGCGATCAAGGCTTTTGACCGTGATGCGCTGAAGTCTGCCCTGGCGGCGAAGGTCAACGGCGAGGAAATGGACCTCAACCGTGAGCTTTCTGCGACCGACGAGGTGCTCTCGATCGAGCCGATAAACGTTGGAACGGTTGACGGGCTCGAGGTCATTCGGCATTCCACGGCTCATTTGCTTGCGGCGGCGCTGCTTGATCTGTTTCCGGGTACCAAACTCGGCGTCGGGCCGGCGCTGATGGAAGACGCTCGATACGGTTTCTATTACGATTTCATCGCCCCGAAGAATCTGACGGAAGAAGATCTGCCGGTCATCGAAAAGAAGATGAAATCGATGGCGAAGCAGAATCTGGCTTATCGCCGCGAGATCGTCGAGAAGGCTCAGATCCTCGACATCTTCGAACAACGTAACGAGCCGCTGAAGCGAGAGTTGATCGAAGAGAAGGTTTCGGATTCGGCGAGCATTTATTACATCGACAATTCGCCGTTCATCGACTTCTGTTTAGGGCCGCACGTTCCGCATACGGGCAAGCTAAAGGCGTTCAAGCTGCTCGCCTTGTCTGGTGCATATTGGAAGGGCGATGCCGAAAACCAGCAGATGCAGCGCATCTATGGGACGGCGTTCGCTTCGCAGGAAGAGCTTGACGCGTGGGTCAAGCAGCGTGAAGAAGCTGAGAAACGCGATCATCGAAAGCTTGGACGCGAACTCGATCTGTTCTCGATCTCGGACGAATACGGTGCAGGGTTGATATTGTGGCATCCGAAGGGCGGCATCATCCGCAACGAGATGGAGCGGCTG